>JAUVUO010000182.1 GCA_030601015.1 Candidatus Omnitrophota bacterium
CATGTAAAACCTCTGCTACGGCATTTATAAAAGAATCGACATTTTTTTTATTTTTTTTCTCAGTACAACAACTCAAAATACAATTTTTAAACTGAGGAAATTTGTCTCCCAAATAATATCCCGGGATTATATTTCTTTTATAAAGTTTCTCTATTATAATCGGGGCATCCTCCACTTCCCAAATAAATTCATTAAATACTCTGGGCTTAAAAGGAACCTTTATCCCCCGAATCTCTTTAAGCCTTTTATAAAGATACTGAACATTGCTGAATGAATATAAAGCCGCGTCTCTAAATCCTTCCTTACCTAACAAGGAAAGATAAACAGCTGCGCCAATCGCATTTAACGATTGATTGGAACAAATATTACTTGTTGCTTTTTCCCTCCTAATATGTTGCTCCCTGGTCTGAAGGGTCAAACAATAGGCCTCTTTACCTTCTTCATCTATGGTCTTGCCAACAATCCTTCCGGGCATTTGCCTAATATACTTTCCCTCTACCGCTAAAAAACCAAATGAAGGGCCGCCAAAATTTAAATTCCCACCTAAAGGTTGCCCATCACCACAAACAATATCTACCCCTAACATTCCCGGTTCCTTAAGAATAGCTAAAGATAAAGGATTTGTCACCATAATAGGTATAACCCCTTTCCCCTTAACTTCCTTCACTAATTCCCGCACATTTTCGATCAAACCAAAAAAATTAGGGCTTTGAAAAGCAAAACAAGAAACATTATCATCCAAACATTCAAATAACGATTGGTTATCTACAACTCCATTATTATTAAACCCAACCTCATTTATAATAAAACCTAACCCGCTTAAATATGTTTTCAGCGTTTCTTTATATTCCGGATGTATATTCTTAGATATAAGAATTTTATTTTTTTTATTCATTCTTAACGCCATCAATACCGCCTCGGATAAGGCTGAAGCCCCATCAAAAAGAGAAGCGTTGGAAACATCCATACCCGTCAAAAGACAAATATAAGTTTGATACTCATAAAGCACTTGCAATATTCCTTGAGAACATTCAGCTTGATAAGGGGTGTAAGCAGTAAGAAACTGAGGCATTGAGAGAATGTAAGACAAAACCGCTGGGATATAATGATCATAAACCCCTGCTCCTAAAAAAGAATTACATCTATCTACTGATATATTTTTATCCGCTAACCCCATTAAAACATTTTTAGTTTCATACTCACTAAGCCCCTTATGTAAATTCAAAGCATTTTTAAGTTTAAGCTGCTCAGGTATTTGTTTAAATAGCTCTTCAACAGACGATAATCCTAAAAACTTAAGTATATCTTTTATATCTTTTTGAGTATTTAAAATGTAAGGCATAAAGTTAAATTATTTTTTTTAATGTCCCTGGCTTTTACCTTGAAAATTCATGGTTCATTTAGTGATTTTCATTTTCTACAATTTCCCGATAAGATGTTTCATCTAAAAGATTATCGAATTCTGACATAATGCCTACCTTAATCTTTATCATCCATCCTTTTCCCAAGGGATCTTCATTTACCCAATGAGGATTATTGATTAATTCACTATTTATTTCAACAACTTCCCCAGTCAAAGGGATATATAATTCACTTGCTGATTTTGTGGATTCGATAGTCCCAAATAGAGAACCTTGATCCAATTTATCTCCCACTTCAGGTAATTCAATAAAAACTACATCACCTAACTGATGCTGAGCATAATCTGTAATACCCACTTCAGCAATATCCCCATTTATTTTAATCCACTCATGCGATTTAGTAAATTTTAAATCTATCATTGGTATCCTCCTTTTAAATTATCAAATTCAATCAAAAATTTCTTAACAATATATTAAATAATCTTTATTTTAATAATGTTTTCTTATAAAATGATTACCCCCCAAAAAAAAATATAAACAAATAAAATATTTAGTTTATACCACAAGAATAATATTCTTGCACATTTACCATTAACCAAAAAATCTAAATATCTATTGAAACATGGTTTTTTGTTTTAGCTTTTATAAAGGGCAATTCACATATTTCCGCTTTATGGAATTTATTCCTTATTTCAACGTCTACTATTGTACCTATTGCGGATAAATCATATCTTATATAAGCCATACCGATAGACTTATTTATATTAGGAGAATATGCTCCGCTGCAAATTTCTCCCACATTTCTCCCCTCTGAATAAATTTTATAACCTTGTCGGGGAAAAGATCTATCTTTCATAATAAAACCTATTTTTTTTCTCTTAAGGATATCTTTTTTAAACCTCAAAATATTTTTTTTAGCTATAAAATCTTTATTCATTTTAACCATCCACCCTAAAGAAGCTTCATAAGGATTAGTTGAATCATCTATTTCATGGCCGTACAAAGAATAACCCGCTTCTATTCTTAACACGTCCCGAGACCCTAAACCGCAAAGAGTTAACCCGAAACATCTTCCTGCTTTTACTATATTATCCCACCAAAAACAAGCCTTCTGCCAATCGACATATATTTCAAATCCATCTTCACCTGTATATCCGCTGCGTGAGATAAGAATTTCTTGGTCATTAAATCTCTTTTTTAAAAAATGCATATATTTTAATTTTGTAATATCTTTACCAAAAACTTTTTCGATAACTTCAAAAGAATTCGGCCCTTGTAAAGAAATAAGTGCAATTTTATCACTTAAATCCAATATTTCAACATCTTCTTGCCTTTGGATATTAAGCCAATTTAAAACTTTTTCTTTATTAGAAGCATTGACAACACATAATATATCTTTTTCTAATCTGTAAACCATCAGATCGTCTATAATACCGCCTTCTGAATTTAAAAAAACATTATACTGCATCCCAAACGCGTCAATCAATTCAACATTATTAGGCGTAAGCCGTTGTATAAAATCAATAGCTTTTTGGCCTTTTATAATTATTTCTCCCATATGCGAAGCGTCAAACAAACCACAACTATTACGGACAGATTTAACTTCCTGCAGCAAACTTTTATACTCAACAGGTAATGCCCAACCGGAAAAATCAACTATTCGGCCGTTATTCTCAACATGCCGCTCAAAAAAAGGCGTCTTTTTTAAATTCATTGGTTTTTAAAAATATTACGATAAATAAAACTATCTATTTTTACTTTATCCCAAAAAACGCGTTGGCACCAGTTACATACATATACCTCGTTGTCTTGTCCTATGGTTATGCGTATTACACTCAGAACAAAACGGCCCCGTGCGTTTTTTGAGATTACCCCGCCGTTTCCCACAATTTCCCGCGGAAATTTTGGCGGCGGCCCTATGGGCAAATTTTTCTATCGTAAAACCTGGATTTATATGAGCCATGATTTTATCATAAATTAGTCATAATGTAATATTTATTTTATCAAACCCCGCTTCGGTGAAGCGTAACTCATATTGCAAAAAATTCAACTTAAAACCTTCTTATTTTTTGTAAGTTCCAAATCCAATGCATTTGGTGAATGATACTTACAAGTGCAAATAATAGAGGGCAAAAAAAGTGCGGCGGCTCTTGTTGAACTCTTTTTCTTTCTGTGTTATTCTTAAACTGGTAAAAAGGAGGCAATCATAACCTGCACCCCTCATCAAATAAGACATTGTGTCAGAGCTAAAC
>JAUVUO010000021.1 GCA_030601015.1 Candidatus Omnitrophota bacterium
ACATTCTTTTTAATATATGCCAAAAGTTCATATCCATTAACAACAGTATCTACTATGTAATCTTTTTCAATTAATAAATCTTTTAATGTTTCACGAAGGTCTTGATTATCATCGGCAATTAAAATTTTTTTTTGCATATACCTTTACCCTTTTTTTTCTGTTTTTCTATAGTTCGAATAAAACTTTTTACCACATCAGGATCGAATTGTGTACCTATGCCTTCTTTTACTATTTTCATAGCCTCTTCTTCTTTGAAAGCCTTTCTGTAAGGCCTATCGGAGGTCAAAGCTTGATAGACATCAGCTACTGAAATTATCCTTGCGGCTAACGGTATATCTTTGCCTTTTAACCCCTTAGCATAGCCTTTGCCATCAAACCTTTCATGATGATATAAAACTGCAGGAACTACACTTTCTAAAAAGTGGATACATCTTATTATCTCTGCCCCAATCTGAGGATGTTTCTTTATTTTTTCATATTCTTTTTTTGTCAGTTTAGTTCGTTTATGCAATATCTTATCGGGTATCCCTATCTTACCTAAATCATGTAAAGTTGCCGCATGCTTAAGGGATTCTATCTCTTTATTAGAAAGTTTAAGTTCTTTACCGATCTGTATCACTATAGAAACCATGCATTCCGCGTGTTCACATGTATAACAATCTTTAGCCTCTATAGCTCTTGCAAAAGCATATATTGACTCTAACAATGTTTGATTAACACGATTTTTCATTTTATGAAGTTTTTCCTTAAGTTTAGATATGGTCTCTTTGCCTGGTTTTTCAATAATATTATTAAGGTATCTTTTAGAAATTCCCCCATATACGTAAAGGTTATTCCCCCCTCTATCTTTAGCTTCTCTTAATGCTTGATCAACTGAATTAAGAAATGTGGATTCCGTATTAACTCCATTCTCCGGATAACTTGATATCCCCATACTTATTTTAAGTTTTATTTTTTTACCTTTAGAATCAAAGACTTTCTCTTTTAAAATTGCTAATTGTCTTTCTCCAAAGGTCATAGACCCCTTTTGATCCGTATCAGGCAATATAAGTAAAAATTCTTCTCCGCCATATCTAACAACGACATCATTAACTCTAACGGCATCGGATAACCACTTAGCAAATTCTTTTAAGATAAGGTCGCCAAATTGATGGCCGTAAGTATCATTAATGGATTTAAAATATCCAATATCAATCATTATTATAGATAATGACGATCCATTTCGTTTAGCTCTTTTAAATTCCGCAAAAAGCCGCTCTCTTAGATATCTATAATTATATAAATCGGTTAAGGGGTCTTTCAAACTCAACTCTTTCAATTTCGCTAATAATTGTAAATTGTCCATAGAAAGTTTCTGCAGATTCAAACCTTTTTTAATTATTATCCGTAGTTCATCCATGTTAATGGGTTTTTGCAAATAAGCGAATGCCCCTTCATTTAAAACGGCAATCGAACTTTCAAGGGACGCGTAACCTGTAAACATTATCACCACTATATCTTTGTTTATTCTTTTTATTTTTTTAATAAGAGTAATACCATCTCCATCCGGGAGTTTAAGATCCAGCATAACAACATTATAAAAATTATTAATTAACTCCTTTTCTGCTTGCTTTAGTGTCCCGACACCTTTGACTTTATATCCATCTTCAAATAATATATCTTTTAAATTTAAACAGATATTACTATCGTCATCTACAACTAGCAAATTATTAGTTTTTTTCATCTTCATTGTTAATCCATTCTCGAAAACTTTATTAAGACTTCCGTTCCTTTACCAAAATCGCTCTTAATCCCAATCTCACCTCTGTGAAGCTGCACTATATTCTTAGCAATGGCTAATCCAATGCCGGTGCCGCGTGCTTTTGTAGTAAAATAAGGTTCAAATATATGGTTCAGGTCTTCTTCATTTATCCCTGTCCCAGTATCCTTTATTGAGACATTTATTTTATAGTTTACCACAAAAGCGCTAATAATCAATTGCCCTTTGCCGTCCATAGCATAAATAGCATTTATAAGTATATTGGAAAATAATCTATTAAGCTGTATCTCGTCACCCTTAATTAGCAGCGGTTCTTTATTTATTTTATTAATTATATTAATTGTTTCAGGAATTTGAACTTTTATAATACTCGACAAAATAATTCCGCCTAAGTCGACAATTTTTAAATTTAATTTTTTTGTCTTTGAAAAAGATAAAATATTTTCTATAACGATATTTGATTCAAGAATCTTTTCATCTATCAAGTTTAAATGCTTACTAATCGATTCATCCTTATCACTACACTTCATTTTAAGAAAATAAGTTGAATTTTTCATAACAGCTAATTGATTTCTAAATTCATGTCCTAATATATTTGCTACTTTACCCATTGCCGCAAATTTTTCTGAATTAGCTAGTTTTTTCTTTAAATTTTTTAATTCTCTCATATCTTTAGCGATACACAGGATATTGGTACTCTTGCCCTCAACTTTTTCAATAAAAGAAAAAGTTATTATTACCGGAATACATCTATCATCTTTTGATATCAGATTCAATTCTAAATTTATAAGCCCAATCGTTGATAACTTAATGAGTTCACCATTTTTTATTGATGTTATCTCATCTTTTTCAAACAAATTAAATATTGATAATCCTATTAACTCTTCTTCGGAATATCCTAACACTCCGCAAGCTACTTTATTTACTTCCAAAATTTTATTGTCTAAATTAACTACAAACAATATGTCCTTGATTGAGGATATAATGTTTTCAAATTTTAGCATGTAGTTTTCAGCAATCTTTTTGCTTTTGATAAGATTTGCTGTTATCTCTAAGCTAAACATTTTCAATATATTTAAAACTGCCCAAGCAATCATTAGAGCGCATAGCATTCGAAATACTTGTACAGGAACAGATATGAATTTCAAAAAAGATTCACTATTAATATAAATAGCTGGAAAAAAATTCGCTTTTGTAACGATTATTCCTGCGAAAACACTATAAAAAAACATAGCAAATGAGGCCAGAATAAAATAATTAAAAACTTTTAATCTTTTTAATTCTTCAGATTTCTCTCTACAATAAGCAAAAAACCCTAATCCAGCCATAAAAGCGCCGGAAAAGCCCAAAATGTATCTAGGCCAAATACTAAAATCATATTTTGATAAAATCATGCATAAAGCCATAAACCCGGTAAAAGACAAAGTAAGCCATTTATTTAAAAAATTTTTAAATGTCAATTTAATTAATCTGCTTCCAAACTCAAACAAAAAAATAAACGAAATTGATAAACATACAGCCCTTATCAAATCCCAAGATTGACTTTTATAACCTTTTATAACCGTAAAAACATCGAGCCACTCGTTAATTCCTTGAAAAATACCGAATAACCCTATCAGCCATAAAATATTCGATACTTTAAATCTGCTATCCTTAGGCAAATTCATAAGAATAACTGTACCCATAATAAAAAAGACTAGTCCATAAAAAAAGAATATAACGTCAAGATTATTGATAAAAAAAGTTACTAACATCTTTTTGAGTAAATTTTTTTATAAATTAATTTTATTTTTTTTTATAATTGCTTCCAGCATAAAAATAAGTTTATCAATATTAATGGGTTTTTGGATTACAGTATACGTACTATCCTCTAATCCTCTTTTAAATACTTCGTCATCAGCAAAAGCGGTTATCATAATAACATCTAATTTCGGAGCTATCTTTTTTAAAATACCTAAGGTTTCTACACCGCTAATACCCGGCATCTTAACATCCATGAGAACTACATCCGGTTCATTTTTTTTTACAATTTCAATAGCCTTATACCCGTCATGCACATCAATTGCATCAAACCCTTTAAACTCCAAAATGTCTATCAAGTTTTCACAAAGGCATTCATTATCATCAACTATAAGAATCTTAGGCTTTTTTCTCAATTACTATCTCCTTTTGTTACGAAGCTAAAGGGAATTCGACTGTAAAATTAGTCCCTTTGTTTACCTCTGATTTAACATTAATAAAACCCCCATTTTTTTCTATAATCATTTTACAAATCGACAGGCCAAAGCCAATACCCCTTGCTTTTGTTGTAAATAAAGGTTGAAAAATTTTACTTATATTCTCAGTTTGAATTCCAACACCTGTATCTATAAATGAAATTCCCACTGTATTCTTAATCTTAACGACTTCGATTGTAAGGCTCCCTTTTTTATTCATAGCTTCTATTCCATTCTTAATTATATTATGAAAAGCCATGCATAACTGATCTTTATCAACCTTTAGATAGATAGCCTTAACTGAAATCTTTTTGATAATTTTTATTTCTTCAGGTATTCGCGAAGCAACAAGAGCATCATCAATCATGGAATATATACTCACTAATTCTTTTTTTGGACTTTTAATCCCTGATAAACTTAAAAGACTATCAATAGTAGCCGTTGAATTTTTAACCTCTGATTCAATACGTTCAATATGCTCATATACTTTTTTATCACAATTACCTAATTTCAATTTAAGATAATACGCTGAACTACTAATAACATTTAGAGGATTACGTATTTCATGAGATATGCTCCCTGATAGCTGGCCGAATACCGCTAACCTTTCAGCAACAATCAAATCATCTTGTGTTTTTCTTAGCTGGCGTGTACGTTCTTCAACCATTTCTTCAAGATGATCATGATGCCGTTGAAGAACTATTTCTGTTTGCCTCATTTTTTCTACTAAACGGGCATTTTCTAATGATATGGCCGCTTGATAAGTGAGAAGCCTTACCATTTCAGTTCGTTCGGGAGTAAATATACCCTCGGACAACCTGTTTTCCAAATAAAGAACTCCAATCAAATAACTTTGTTTTATTACAGGAATACATAAAACCGATCTTAATTTCATTTTCTGAACTTCTGGATTAGTCTTAAATTTGCCTTCCTCTAAAGCATTTTCAAGCATTACTAGTTCCCTTGTACGATAAACATACCGGACTATTGCATGGCAAATGTTTTGGTATTCTTCAAATTTTTCTTTTTTTGTCCTAACAATTTCTTTCTCTGTAATATGACTTTCAGCCCGTATAATTAATTCGTTATTTTCTTTTATAATCAAAAACCCGTGTTGAGCCCCTGAACTTTCCAGCACAACATTCATTATTTTATGTAAGAGGACATCTTCGCCCATTTCCGCGGGAACAACTAGATATGATTTCATAAGATAATTAAAATCTATATTCGGCAAGGTAGAAGATAGCTCAATTGGTGAAGTCGAAACTGATGGATGTTCATCTTCAATTAAATCTGTATATTTATTCATAAGTAAGTCAACCTTTCGTTCTGCCTTACAACTTTTATATAACGATATTGCTTCTTTAAAATATTTAGATGCATATGCCGTTGTATTATACTGACATTTAAAAGATCGGTTTCCTTTATTATCAGAAAAAAATTGGCTAAAATTCTTTTTATTTTTGTCTTTTGATTGAAAATTTAAGAGTCCATCTCTAAATCCGCTATGTATCTCTACAAACTCACCTAAACATTCGTTTATATAACCTTCCAAAAATGTATAACCATAATAATGGGCAATTTCGATTGCATCCAGGTAAAGACTTCTTGCTTCTCTAATATCTCCGGTAACTCTTTCTACTTCAGCGTAAAGAAAAGCCAAATACGGCTTAAGTAATGGACCATACTTAACCCATTCTTCAATATTTTTTATAAGCGGCTCGATATAATCAAAAACGCTTTGTTTTGTTTTATATTTAACCCCTTCCGCGTGCAAGGCCAAGGCGTTTAAAGCCAAAAAAACGTGCCATTGTCTTTTTAAAACATTATCTGTTAAACCTGTTAAATAATCATTCACTTTTTGTAAATAAACTTCTGTTTTTTCAAATTCGCCAAAATAATAAGATACTATACCAATATGGACAAAATAACTACCAACACAAGATATGTGGTTATCCTTTTCCCAAAGACGAATATTTTTTGTTATATCAATATGGGAATGTTTATTTTTCATAGGTTCAATCCAACCATACTTCATAGCTTCTGACAAACGAACTGAAAAATTTAAATGATATTTATTAGAAAAATCAAAGCATTCATTCGCGTAATCTTCTATCTTTTGAAAATCATTACCTTGTACCTGTAAATTCCACATCAAAGGACCGTAAGACAAACCTGCATTATAAAGATCACCTGAATTCTTGCCGCATTGGATTGATTTTAAACAATAAGCCACAATATCTTGAGGATGACTGCGGGTATGCATATTACACCAAACTATCCCATTCATTCCGCGTGTCGCTCCAAAAGTATTGGGATATCTTTGACTTAAATTAAACGCAAGATCTTCATATTTAAAAGCTTTATCAAATTCGCCTTTTTCACCAAGATAAAGAGCCATTATCGCGAATGAATAAATTACTGATTCGTCCATCCCTCCTGAAAGACAATGTAAAGTTGACATAACTGCTGATAAGTACAATTGAGAGACTAAACCTGACATATAAAGGTCAGGTATCAATTCACTATAAAATGACAATTCAATTTTACTTTTACGTTCTTTTGTAAAAGGCATATTCAAAAGCATATTCCATACATCTAAATCCTTGAATACGGCATCGTTCATTAATTGTTCTCTTTTTTTCTCCGCCTCTTTAGAATCTGTTGGTATAGCCTTACCAAAATAGCTTAATCCTCTATTAGCAGTTTCTATAGCTTTTATAAAATTACCAATTGATGAAAGAGAGGTTGTCTGCTCGGCTAAACACTCTGTTTTATCTAAATCGGATTTAGCATTATCCAAAAGCAAATTAAGTAACTTTTCCGAAGTGGAATAATCTCCGCACATTAGTTCTGTTTTGGCACTATTTTGATAAATTTTAAAAGTCTCTTCATAATGGGTATCCCAAGAATCATTCGGTAAAATATTTCTTGCCATCCTAAAATATTCGTTAGCAGCATTTGTAGCTAATGACATTAAAGCTTTGTTCCCCGCATGATAATTAATATCCGCTAAGGTATAGACTGTTTTTGGGTCGATTTTTAATGGCTTCCCCAAATTCAAATGTGACGCTATTGAAAAGATATCATTAATCTTTTCAATAGCAATATCCTTCCCAAGAGACATTAAAAGTTGCGTGCCGATTTCCCAATGTATTCTGCTCCTCTTATTATTATCTATTTCTTTCAAAACAGATTCTTGAACCCGATCATGCACAAATTGGAATTCATCTTTATTTTCCATCAATAGGCCAAGAGCTAAAGCTGATTTTAAAGTCTCAAATACTTGCCTTAAAGAAATTCCCTTTATTAAAGATATTTCAGTCGGAGAAAATCTGTTACCCATACAAGCACAATACTCAAGTAAATCTATAGTAGCAAAAGGCAGCATCTTAACTTTTGAACTAAAGAGAGCAACTACCGTAGACGGCATATTAGATTTCCGTATTTTCTCAAAATTCCACTGCCAATGACGATTAATATCTAAATAAATCAAATTTTCATTGTGCAAATAAAACAAAATTTCACTTGCAAACAAAGGGTTACCTCCTGATAAATTATTGATAAATCTTGATAAGTCTTCTGTCTCTGAAAGAGTTGAATCGAGGATATATGAAACCATCTCTTGACAATATCGGCGCTTTAACGGTTCCAGCATTATCTCCTTCCCTAACAATTTATTATCTTTTATATTACTAATTATTTTAAATAACGGATGTGTTGAATTAACTTCATTATATCTATACGCACCGATAAATAATAAATAGTTATAATCTTTGTAATTAAAAAATAAATTATCAAGAAAATCAAAAGTCGCGCTATCACACCATTGAAGATCATCAATAAAAATAACCAGAGGATTTGCTTGGCTAGACAAGCAGCCTAAAAATTTACCAAACAAAAAATTAAATCTGTTTTTTGCCTCTATGGCGGGTAACGGTTTAACTTCAGGTTGATGGCCGATTAATGCTTCTAATTCAGGTATTACATCTGTAATTACTTTCCTATTAGAAAAAACAGCCTCTTCAATTCGTTGTTTCCAATAAGTCATCCTTTCATCACTTTCTGTTAAAAACATTCGAATAAGGTTCCTTAAACTCTGTATTAAGGCGCTATAAGGGATATTCTTTTGATAAATATCAAATTTGCCGGAAGTAAAGTACCCTCTATTTTTAACAATAGGCTTTTGAAGTTCTTGAATTAAACGTGTTTTACCTATCCCGGGAAGGCCGGAAATAAACAACGCATGAAAACTTCCCGCACAAACTTTTCTATACTCATTTAGAATTATTTCGGATTCATCATTGCGTCCAACCATTTTAGAAATAAAAATAACCCTATAACTATAATCGTATCTTCCTAAGGGAAATGTTGATATGCATTTTTTTTCATAATATTCATTTTTACAATGTTGTAAATCGGCTAACACCCCCTTACTGCTTTGATATCTCTTCGCCGGCTGTTTTAGTATAAGTTTAGAGACAATATCGCTTAACACTTTGGGGACTAAAAGATTTATCGCGATAACTTTTTTAGCTTCTTCAGCCAGATGAGAATGAATGAGTTCTAAAGGATCTAAAGAAAAAAAAGGCAAAAACCCTGTTAATAATTTATAAAAAATAATACCTAAAGAATACAGGTCAGACGAAAAATCAACTCTGTGATTGATCCTCCCGGTTTGTTCTGGTGAAGTATAAGCTAACGTTCCTTCAACGAAAACACGGTCATAAATAAAATGACTTAGCTCTCTAACATCCAAAGAGCTAATAAAATCGATAATACGAATAGAAAGATCTTTGGGATCAATTAAAATATTCCTGGGTTTAATCCCCCCGTGAATAACACCTGCTTCATGAATTATTTCTAAAGATTTAGCTAAATGACATGAAATAACGAAAAAATCTTTTAAATTAATTTCTTCTTGCAGGTTAGCCCATTTATCCAACGAAATACCCTCAAAAAAATCACGAACAATAAAGTAATGTCCATCTTTATATTCAAAAGAAGCCGGAGTCATTAACATTTGATTATTTAATACCTTTAATTGTTCGATCTTTTGATGAAAATGTTTTTTTTGGTATTCAGTAAGATGACTGGATTTTAAAACTTTGAGAGATAATAATTGGTCAGGATTGTTTTTTTCATAGGCTTTATAAATTGTCGAATGATGACTTTCTCCTAGCTTTTGAAGAATAACATAATTTGAAATTATTTCTTCCAACATATTTACCCTTTACAAAAATAAAGTAACTTAATGTACTTCAAAAAATACATACAATCCTCCTTTTTTGATCTTTTTGTATTTTAGATGATAGAGCTCACCTTAAACTACTGTAGCTTATTATATAAAAATTAAAAAAAATAGCAATATTAAAATGATAGTGGTGAAAATAAGGTGAATTGCAAAAATATTATTTAAATAATATTTTTACCCTGGGGTAAACGCAAAAATATAAACGAATTTTACCATTATGGATTACAGCTTATTTTTATATTAACTATTTGGCTTAGTTAAGAGTGAAAAAAAATATTAATCTCTGTTTTCTCCATTTCTTATTTTTGACAATCATATTAAAATGAAACATAATGAAATGATTGTTATATTTTTCTAAATTCGTATTACACCATGCCGTATATGATTAACATATTATATCCTACAATTCTCCTCCGATTAAATTCATCAGAACAACTAATATGCTTATTTTTTATCTTTCTTATTTCTCTCTTCTACAATTGCTTCAGAAATAGCAGAAGGCACTCCTGAATATTTTTCGAAATGCATTGAGTATGTTGCTCTGCCGCTAGTCAAAGACCGCAGCGCGGTAGCATAACCAAACATCTCTGAAAGAGGGGCTTCTGCTGAAATTACTTGATGGGCAACCTTAGTATCGATTCCTAAAACTTTACCCCTGCGTGAACAAATGTTCCCAACAACATTACCGACATAGTCTTCAGGAGTCGTTACATCTAAAGACATTTGAGGTTCTAAAAGGACTGGGTTCCCTTTTATGAACGCTTTTTTAAAACATTCAGCACCTGCAATTTTAAATGCCATCTCGGAAGAATCAACATCATGATATGAACCATCAAGTAATTCAACTTTTACATCCACAACCGGATATGCGGCATAAATGCCCTTCTTCATTGCCCCCACGATACCTTTTTCTACTGCGGGAATATATTCTTTCGGTATTCTTCCGCCCGTTATACTATTTTTAAACTCAAACCCTACGCCAGCTTCCGAAGGAGTAATTTTTAAAATAACATGGCCGTATTGACCCCGTCCACCTGTTTGTTTAGAATGTTTATAGTCTTGAGTAATTTCTGACAAAATAGTTTCTTTGTAAGCTACCTTTGGCTGACCTACTTGAGCTTCAACTTTAAATTCATGTCTTAACCTGTCAACTATTATCTCAAGATGTAACTCCCCCATACCTGAAATTATAGTTTCATCTGTTTCTTGGTCAGTATGAACCATAAATGTTGGGTCTTCTTCAGAAAGTTTCATCAATGCTTTACCTAATTTATCCTGATCTTGTCTAGTTTCCGGTGTAACACTTATAGAAATAACCGGAGCTGGAAATTCAATAGCCTCAAGAAGTAATGGATTGTTAAGATCAGAAAGTGTATCTCCTGTTACAGTGTTTGAAAGACCAACTGCCGCCGCAATATCACCGGCATAGATACAAGGAATACTTTCCCTTTGATTAGCATGCATCTGTAAAATTCTACCCACTCTTTCTTTTTTCCCTTTTGTAACATTCAGCATATAAGAACTAGCTTCTAATTTTCCGGAATAAACTCTAAAATACACAAGTTTTCCCATATGAGGGTCAGTTTGAACTTTAAATGCAAGAGCTGAAAAGGGTTCATTATCATCGGCTTTTCTTTCAATAATTATACTGCTATCATCAATATCAACACCTTTTGCAGGCGGCAAATCTTCGGGTGAAGGTAAATACATAATTACAGCATCCAGCAATCTCTGGACACCTTTATTTTTAAAAGCAGAACCACAGAATACCGGAATAATAGAATTAGAAATAGTACCTTTACGAATTGCAGCTCTCAACTCCTCGCTTGTTATAGTTGATTCTGCTTCTAAATACTTTTCCATAAGAGAATCTTCTAACTCTACTGCCTTCTCAATCATAGAATGATGATATTTACGAGATATTTCCTTATACTCTTCAGGTATATCTTCAACATGAAAGTTTTTACCAAAAGTTTCATCCTCATATATGTATGCCTTCATCTCAAGTAAATCTATAATTCCTCTAAACTTATCTTCCGCGCCTATAGGTATCTGTAAAGGAATAATATTTGCCCCAAGCTGACTTTCGATACTCTTTATTACACTAAAAAAATCAGCGCCTACCCGATCCATTTTATTAATAAAAGCGATTTTAGGTACTTCGTACTTATTTGACTGATGCCATACAGTTTCAGATTGAGGTTCAACTCCTCCTACAGCACAAAAAACTGCCACTGCACCATCTAATATTCTTAAACTTCTTTCTACCTCAACTGTAAAATCAACGTGTCCGGGAGTATCAATAATGTTTATTCTGCTATCCCTCCAATAACAAGTAGTAGCCGCGGAAGTTATAGTTATACCTCGTTCTTGTTCTTGCTTCATCCAATCCATTTGCGCATTTCCATCATGAACTTCCCCTATTTTATGAGACCTTCCGGTATAAAATAAAATTCTTTCAGTTAATGTAGTTTTTCCGGCATCGATATGTGCCATAATTCCAATATTTCTTACTTTTTTTAATTCAACTTTTCTTCCCATTTTTTGCTCCTTCGTAATTGATAATAAATTTCTTCTTCATATTTACATGAAAATATCAAACTTTAA
>JAUVUO010000164.1 GCA_030601015.1 Candidatus Omnitrophota bacterium
GCAAGCCCCTCCCCTACGTTTTTATTATATTTATAATATATTTTCTATCATTTTAAAATGCTAACTGCTAAATGATAAATGCTAATTTTTTATTTTTTTTCGTCCCTCGTCTAAGCAAAACGAACGTCTCTCTCTTCTTTCTCCCTATATCTCAAAACTCATCAACTCGTCAACCCGAAAACTCGACAACTAATCTCTCTTATTTTTTCTTTTTCTTATAAAATTTTTATTGCGGGCGCAGGCAAGCCGCCCCTACAAGTATTCTATTTTCTATATTCTTCTAGATATTCCATCCCAAAACCCGAAGGGTTTTAATCCATTCATCCCAATTAACGAATCACCAATTAACCATTTGACCAATCTATATCTTCAGCCTTGGATCTATCGCGTCTCTTATCCCCTCACCTAAAAGATAATAGGAAAGGACTGTTATTAATATTGCTACTCCGGGAAATACTGATAGCCACCAAGCGATTTCTAAATTTTCTTTACCCGCAGTAAGTATATTTCCCCAGCTGGCAATAGGAGGCTGAATCCCTATACCCAAAAAACTTAAAGCTGACTCAACAAGAATAGCTCCGGCAACACCCAATACCGCGGAAACAAATACCGGTGCTAAAGCATTCGGCAATATATGCCTAAATATTATTCTAAGGTCACTTGCCCCTACACACCGGGCAGCAAGCACAAACTCTCTTTCCTTCAAGGTCAAAAACTCCGCCCTTACTAAACGGGCAACACCCATCCAACTGGTAAGGCCTATAACTATCATTATATTCCAAATACTGGGGCCGATAAAGGCTATAACTGCAAGTATTAAAAAAAATGCGGGTATACAAAGCATAATATCAACAAACCTCATTAAAACAATCTCAATCCACCCTCCGTAATACCCTGATAACGCCCCCAAAACAACTCCTATTAAAGTAGAAATACTAACTGCAACAAAACCTACAGCCAATGAAATCCTAGCACCCCAAATCATTCGGCTCAAAACATCTCTTCCTAAATCGTCCGTACCTAAAGGATGCTGCCAACTTGGTTTTTCTAAAATATGCTCAACATTTATATCATCATATTTATAGGGTGAAATCCAAGGAGCAAATAAAGCTACTGCAAACAATAAAAAAACAATAACACCTCCTGAAACTGCCAATTTATTTTTTTTTAACCTTCGCCAAAAAAGCTTACTTAATCGATGCTCTCTCATAATAACATTTTTATATTTATTTTACCCTTATCCTAGGATCAGCTGCACCATAACCTATATCCGCCAAAAAATTACCCAAAAGAGTTAATACCGTTCCTATTACTAATATACCCATAACTACAGTTAAATCACGTCTCATAACTGACATATAAAAAAGCTGTCCCATCCCGGGTATAGCAAATATTGTTTCAATAATAACACTTCCCCCTATTATCGCCGGGACTGAAAGCCCAAGAATGGTAATTATAGGTAAAAGAGCATTTCTTAAGGCATGTTTATAAATAACTGTTTTTTCAGAAAGTCCTTTTGCTCTAGCTGTAATTATATAATCCTGATTAATAATCTCAAGCATGTTACTACGCATATATCTAGATAATCCGGCTAAACCTCCGTAACTTCCGATAAAAACCGGTAAAATCAAATGGCTGACTCTATCTCCAAATTTACTCATTAAAGATAAATTTTCATAACCTAAAGACTTAATTCCTGAAATAGGCAGCCACCCCAAATGAACCCCGAACAACATCATTAAAAGTAAAGCTAACCAAAAAGAAGGAGTTGAAAAACCAATAAACACAGTGATGGTTGTTATTTTGTCTCTTAAAGAATAAGGATGAGCAGCAGAATATATTCCAATAGGAATAGCAAACATAAGAATAATAATTAAAGAAATACTATTTATCAAAACAGTTATAGGTAATCTCTCTTTTATCTTATCCCAAACCGGCCTTCTATCTGAAGAGAACGATTCTCCAAGATTCAAAGTAACAAGATCTTTTAGCCATAATCCATATCGGACAATTATAGGCTTATCTAAGTGATACTGTTTCTCAAGTCTTTCTCTGGCCTCTGGAGTAATTCTAGGATTAAAATCAGTCATTCCATCTGTAGGTTTACCCGGGGCAAGATTAATTATGAAAAATGAAATAATAGTAATCCCTAAAAATGTTGGGATCATTAATAAAAATCTTTTAAAACAATATTTAAACATTTTTAAATTTTATTCCGTTAAGTTATGTCTTTGTAATCCCGCGGGAACATACCACTTATGGATATTGTATCCTATACCTATAGGCTCAGGTTTAATTCCTTTAAATCTTGAATGTACAATCGGTAAAGAATCCGGCACATATAAAAATATATAAGGAACATCTTCGGCTAAAAGCTCCTGCAATCTAAAATAATATTTTTTTCTTTCTTCAATCTCAAAAGTTCTTCTTCCTTTTTCCAACAGTTCATCTACTTCTTCATTTTTATAAGTCACAAAATTAAACTCTTTTTCTTTAATCTTACTTGAATGCCATATATCATATTGGTCAGGGTCAAGGCCTATACTCCATCCCAAAATTACAACTTCAAATCGTTTTTTATCAATAAACTCATTAATAAAACTTGACCACTCTACTATACGAATATTTACCTTTATACCGATTTTTTTAAGCCTCCACTGAATAATTGAAGCTGTTTTTATCCTATAAGAATTCCCCATATTAGTTAATATGGTGAACTCAAAAAGCTTCCCATCTTTATCCAATAACCCGTCCCCGTTTGTATCCTTCCAACCTGCGGCCTCAAGCAACTTTTTTGCTTTTTCAGGATTATAATTATATTTTTTTACATTTGGATTGTAGGGCCAAGTATTAGGAACATACGGCCCGGTTGCGGGATTACCTAATCCAAACAAGACACCTTTAATGATTTCTTTTTTATCTATGGCATAGCCTATTGCCTGCCTTACTCTTTTATCTTTAAGCCAAGGATGTTTAAGGTTAAATCCCATATAAGTATAATTAAATGTGGGATACTTAAACTTTTGAAAATTTTCCTTAAAATATGAAGTTGATGTTTGTTTTTTATACTGAAGAGCGCTTAACCCCATTTGATCTACTCCCCCTGCTTTTAATTCCATAAACATAGTGGCAGAATCAGGAATAATCCGGTAAATATACCTATCAAGATAAGGCCGGCCTTGGAAATAATCATGATTAGAAGTTAAAACTACTTTTTGACCTGCAACCCACTTTGAAAATTTAAACGGCCCCATTCCTACAGGATTTCTGGCAAAATCACCTTTAGATATATCTTTTCCCTCTAAAAGATGTTTAGGTAAAACAACTAAACTACCCCAAGTGCTTAAAGCCGGAGCAAAGGGTTTTTCATAGGTAACACGAAAAGTGTATTTATCTAATACTTCCGCTTTCTTTACTTGCAAATAATCTTCTTTGTAAGCTGTTAGGGTATTTTCATTAACAATAGTTTCATAACCAAACATAACATCTTCTGCAGTAAACTCTACCCCATCATGCCATTTTACCCCTTTACGTAAATTAAACGTTATTATTAGGCCATCTTCACTAACATCCCAGTTTTCAGCTAAATCTCCGGTTAAAGTTAAATCCGTATCGTATTTTACCAGGCCATTAAAAATTAATCCGGCAACACTATGGGAAGGACTATCCGAAGCAAGCATAGGTATAAGAATACTCGGTTCGCCTATTGAACCGTCGATTATGGTATCTCCATAAGCAGGATTCTGACTGGATTCATCAATATCTTCAGAATAAACACTATTTTCAAAAGATATAAAAAAAGGGAGGGCATAAAAAATAAATAAAATAAATTTTTTTTTGTAAGAATAAAACATAGGCAATTTTGAATTAGCCTAAATAAAATATTTACGCATTAATATTTCCTAAGATAGGCTCAGAATATTGTAACATTCTTAACGAATTTTTCTACTTTTTATTCTGAAAAATTAATACCAAACGGACAGGCCTATAACACAGCCTGTCTGACTTATCCTTACATAACAAAATATCCTTATATCAAATGATATATAATTTCAAATCATTTTATCCCAGAGAAATAATGATTTTTTTTCTTTTCAACAGTTTAAAAATTATAAATA
>JAUVUO010000239.1 GCA_030601015.1 Candidatus Omnitrophota bacterium
ATGTGAAAAACAAATTTTTTATATTTTGAAAGAATTTCTTGCGTACCATTTTGAGTTTAATGAATTAGCCGATCCTAAAATATTTAGGCATATTATGATGTCGTTTTTACAGCCGTGAATTTAAACGAAGTTTAAATTCCACGGGCTGTTAACACTAGGGCCTGTTCAAAAATGTGAAAGATTTGTGAGTTATTCAATGGCCGCAGTGGAATACAATAAAGTTGTAGAAAATAAAAAAGAGGTTAGAGGGTTGGCGAGTTTGCGGGTTGGAGAATCGTAGCTCTTAACGCGTATTGCGTAAAAAATAAAAAAGGGGAGATTCACCACGAAGGAAAAACACGAAGGTTAAGAAGCAAAGGGGTAAAGGGTTGGCGAGTTCGCGGGTTGAGGAGATAAAAGAATACCCCATTATCGCCATTCCTGCGAATGTCAGAGGCCTTGCCGATAGGCAGGTCAAAGATCTTGCCGTTAGGCAGACAGAAATCTAGGACATTAATGTTTTTATTTTTTTTTGTTTTTTATTTTGGTTATTTGAATTTTATAGAATTTTGATATAATATGCGATATTCAAGAAATCGATAAGTATAAAAAAATGAGGAGTTATTAAATGATATATGAAGACAGAGAAGTTATTTCAATAGAAGAGAAAGCTAAAAAAACTGCAGGGAAAACTTTTTCCGCCGAAGATATAGATTCTTCAATCTTATTGTCTATCCCTTATGAATATCCTAAAAACAAGACACTGGTTGAATTGACAAGTAATGAATTTACCTGTTTATGCCCTTTTTCCGGGCTTCCTGATTTCGCTTTTTTAACAATCAAATATGTTCCCCGCGGAAAACTTATAGAGATGAAATCTTTGAAACACTATATTTATTCTTTCCGAAATGTAAAAATTTATAACGAACATGTTGTAAATAAAATTCTCCTGGATTTAAAAAAAATTTTAAATCCTTATGAACTTTCAGTGGAAGGAGAATTTACAGTCCGAGGAGGAATGAAAAATAAAGTTTTCACACAATATAAAGCCCGTAAATAAGAATACAACGGTATCTTTAACAATATTAATGATACTTTTAATATTATATGAATAATAAACAAATTGCTAATACCTTTAGGGAGATAGCGGAAATATTAGAGTTGCAAGGCGCTATTATTTTTCGTATTCGGGCGTATGAACGTGCGGCTGATACCATAGAACGACTGGGTGATAAACTCGAAGAAATGGCAGAGCAGAACACTTTAACCACTGTTCCCGGTATTGGTAAAGATTTATCAGAAAAAATAAAAGAAATAGTTTTCACCGGTTCTTTGAAATATTACCAAGACTTGAAAAAAGAGATACCGGAAGGCTTATTACAAATGCTCAAAATCTCAGGGCTAGGCCCTAAAACAGTAAAACTTATTAACGATAAACTTGAAATAAGCACAATCGAAGAATTAGAAAAAGCTGCTAAATCAGGAGAACTCCGAAAAATAGAAGGTATTAGAGAAAAAACTGAGGAAAACATCTTAAGAGGAATTGATTTGCTTAAGAAAAGAGAAGACAGAACTTTATTTTATAAAGCCTATGATATTTCTGATAAATTCATAAAACAACTTAAAGAAATGAAAGAGATAGATAAGATTGAATCGGCAGGTTCTCTCCGCAGAAAAAAGTGGACTGTTAAAGATATAGATATTTTGGTTACTTCAAAACAACCGGAAAAAGTAATAGACGCGTTTGTTAAATTACCGTTAGTATCAGAAGTTTTAGCTAAAGGCCCGACGAAATGTTCCGTCATAGCTAAAGACAGTAACCTGCAGGTTGATTTAAGGGTTTTGGAAGTTGGCAAGTTCGGTTCAGCTTTAATGCATTTTACGGGTTCAAAAGAGTTCAACATTAAACTTCGTCAGTTAGCGATTAAGAAAGGTTATAAAATAAGTGAATATGGAGTATTTGCTGTTTCTCAGGAGAAAAAAGAAAAATTGATAGCCTATAAGACTGAAGATGAAATTTTTGCTCTAATGGGGTTGGTTTATATTCCTCCTGAATTAAGAGAGGATAGAGGAGAAATTGAAGCTGCTCAATCTAATAAATTACCAGATTTAGTAGATATTAAAGATATAAAAGGAGATTTGCATGTTCATTCAACCTATAGTGATGGTAAAGATACTATTGGAAAAATGGCCGAAGAGGCTAAAGACTTAGGATACAGATATATTGGAATATCAGATCATTCTCAGAGTTTAAGGATAGCTCATGGTGTGTCTGTAGAAAATCTTTTTAAAAAAATTGAAGAGATAAGAGAAATAAATAAACGTATAAAAAATATTAAAATTTTATGCGGAACAGAGGTAGATATATTACCTGACGGTACTATTGATTATCCGGATAGCGTCTTAAAAGAGTTAGATTTTTGTATAGCCGCTATTCATAGCGGGTTTAAACAATCCAAAGAAAAATTAACTAAACGAATAGTTTCAGCTTGCAAAAATAGATATATAAATATAATAGCCCACCCTACAGGGGTTCTTTGGGGGATAAGGGGAGAATATGA
>JAUVUO010000054.1 GCA_030601015.1 Candidatus Omnitrophota bacterium
AGGCTTATTATGGATATTTCCGAGGAAACCGAAGCGTTCAATAAGTATAACTTAGGAGGATTGCATGTTCGCAGCTCTTGTCTTATAGAGAAAATACAGAAAAACGCGAAAATACCCCTATTTATAATTAACCAGCATGAGGGAGGTTTTATAAGTAGTTCAGGGTTAAATATTTTTAGTAAAAGCGCTTATTCAATAGGCAAAGAGTTTGAGCGCTTAATAATAAAAGATAAAGGTAAATTGCTTTTTTCGTCTAAGGAGAAGAAAAAAAAGCATTCTCAAAAACAAAATAAAGTTTTACTTAGCTTTGATCAATTAAAAAAAGAGGAACGTAAGAATATCAAGCTTTCTTTGCTCGCTTCTTTAGATGAATTGATTGCTTTACGGTCGGATATTAAACAAAAAGGGTACGCAATCCCTCATCCCAATGTTGTTTCTCCTTTAATTAGTGGTAATGGCGATAAATTTATCATTAAACCTTTTCAGGAGGTGCCTATAGTATGGGTAAAGAGATTCTCTGAAGAAGAAATTGCCCGGTGCGCCTATAGTTTGTTCAAAAAGGTATTTGAAGCTTGGGTACCTAATTGTAAATGCATAAGCAGCCGGGAAAATATAATTTTAAATTTAAAATCTTTCAAAAAAGAAATAGAGAAAATAGAAATCAAAGACGATAAAAGTAAAGTTCGTATATTGTGTTTAGCAGCACATCCGGATGATGAAGATGGCCAGGCGTTATTATATTTTAAAAAAGCATTTAACTGCTTTACCTATATTCTTTTAGCTACCCGGGGCCAGGGGGGAGAAAACTTAATTGGCCCTTATCTTGATGAGGAGCTGGGGATTATACGCACGAAAGAAATGGAACAAGCCGCGTCTGCCTTAGGGGTTAACAAAGTGTATTACTTAGGCAAGAAAGACTTTGGATATTGCCTGGATATCGATGAAGCTTTGGATGAGTGGGGCAGGCAGGATACTTTAAAGAAGATAGTTTATTTTTTCCGCCTTATTAAGCCTCATATTATTGTTACTAAGCATAATCCGGATGACGGCCATTGCCAACATCAAGCTTTTTTGTCTTTGGCAAAAAAAGCTTTTGATTTATCGGGAAATTCGAAATTTTACCCTGAAATGATTAGAGAGGGGCTTTTGGCCTGGCAGCCGCTTAAGTTTTATCAAAGAGCTGCTGTGGCTGAAAATAATGATGGGGTTTTAATCGATGCTAATAAGATTATATCTTCGGAAAATAAAACTATAAACCAGATTGCTCGTGAAGCTTTAGAAGAACATCACAGCCAAATACAAGGGAGTTGTGGAAAAGAATGCGGCAGGACGGGCAAGATTTTTTATCAGTTAGTTAAATCTAAAACGCCTGTGAATAATAAGAAATTAAATCATTTTCTTGATGGAGTTTCTTTGCGGGAGGGCATTGAAGAAGAAAAAGAGTTTACACTCTCGGGAATGCCCGGCGTAAAAATAGCTAAGAATTTAAAAATAGGATTAATTGAAAAAAATAGCAACACATTATTTATAGCACTTAAGGCTTTAGGGCATGATTTTAAAAAAATAGAAGAAAATTTTTTAAAGGAAGGAAAGTTGTCTGAATTTGACACTATTATTGTTGGGCAAAGAATAAATTTATCCTCTCCTCTTGACAAGAAAATATATGAACGTTTTTCCGAATTTGTAAAAAACGGAGGCAACTTAATAGTCTTTACCGTTGAATACGGAAGGCCTGCGCTTAATTGGCAGCCTTACCCTTTAGATTCACCTTTTAATCCTATTGATAATGAAAAATCTCCGCTAACAATTTTAGCTCCCGGCCACACTCTTTTTAATTACCCTAATAAAATTAATAATGAAGATTTTAAAGGTTGGGTTCAGGAAAGAGGGCTTTCTTTCCCTCGCGACTATTCTGAGGAATATATTGAATTAACGAGTTGTCTTTCTCCTAAGAGAAATTCAATTAAAAGTGGATATCTGGCGGCTGATTATGGAAGAGGCAGTTATATATATACTTCCTATAGCTGGCATCGCCAATTGAGAGAATTCCATTTAGGGGCCTATAAAAGTTTTGCCAATATGATAGCCTACAAATTATTAAAAAATGCGGAAAATAAATTCTGAAACTTGGATTGTAAGTTTTATCATGGGACTGTGTATTGTATTCTCAATGAGCGCGGGAGTACGCGGCTACGGAGATGGATATTCTTATTGCTTGATGGTTGATTCTCTTATGAAAGATGGTGACCTTAAAGTAGAAAAAGAAGACATTGTTCGCTGGAAGAATAATAAGTTTGATAATATAGCCATTGGAGCGCATGTATTCTTTGATAAAAAAGGCACCCCCAGATACGCTAAACCTTTTCTTTATCCGCTCATTTCAATACCTTTCTATTTTTTTGGCGGAAAAGGGTTTTCTTTATTGAATGGATTATTTTTAGGAGGCAGTATTGTTTTTTGCTACTTTTTCATTAGAAAATATTTTAATAAAATCAACTCTATGCTTATCGCAATGTTATTTTTTTTCTGTAGCTATATTCCGGTTTATGTTTCTTGGATTCATTCTGAAATGATGCTGTTTTTTGCCTGCTCTTTGTGTATGTGGCTATTTTTTTGTAAGAATAAAAGTTCATTGGCGGCATTAATTATAGGTATAGTAAGTTCCGTAAAGATAGTATTTTTATTACTTCTTGTGCCATTCTTCGCTGTGATGATATTCGAAAAAGAATATAAAAAATTGAGCAAGTCTTTGGCAGTATTTATTTTAGGGATAGGTTTTATACTGTCTCTTAATTTTTTATTATTTGGCCAGCTTTCACCCTACAGCGGGGTAAATAGGGGTTTTTTTGTTTCAAAAGCAGGAGAGTCGGAGAGGGTTGAAGAAATGATTTATCCGGTAACAGCCATTGACTCACAGTTTGAAGGTTTTGAATTCAACAGCTGGAAACTGTTTTTTAGAAATTTAGGTAATTTTTTTATCGGGAGGTTTACCGGTATTATTTGGTATGGATTTCCGGGTGTTGGCTGTATAGGCCTTTATTTACTAAAAAGAAGGCATCTCGTCAAAGAAGAAAGGAAAATAGGCGATAATATTTTGTTAGCCGCTATAGCATTAGTTCTAGTACTTATTATAGCGAGGCCTTTAAACTATTTTGGCGGAAAAGGCTTTGTATGCAATAGGTATTTTTTTATTTTGCCTGCTTTACTTTTTTTACCTCTATTTAAAGCATTCAAAAATCCAAAAATAATAATGCTTCTGTTTTTACCGGGGTTGCTTATAAATTTTAACATTATAACATCAGAAGTTTTCGCGAAATCAAAAAGTTTTTATTATAAGAAGTACTCAAATACTTTTATACCGGGAGTTTATGCTTGCGCGTTTCCTCTCAGGCATTTTCCTTTAGAGTTAACTCAGATAGAATCACTTCCGGTTTCTAAGATAAAGATTTCCGAAAACAGGAGTTTTTATTTTCCTTTAGGGTTTAAGGAAAAAAACGACAAAGGGATTTTGATAGATAAAGAGCAGGAAATTGTAATTGTTCAGAGGGGCAAAGAAAATTTTATTCTTAAAACAGATAGAAAAAATCTTAGCTTGAAACCCGCAATTAAATTAAAAAGCAGGTTAAGTGAAGAGTATAAAAGTTTTTATTATTTTAAAGCAAAGCAGCTGACATTAATAAATAATGCCGCTGTTGCAAAATAGTAGAAAACAGTTAATCGAGATTGTTTCGTCGTTTCGCCCCTTGCAATGGCACAATGATGACTTACGTTATTCGTCATTGCGGGGAATCCTTTGATTGCATTCAGGATAAACTCCGTGACGAAGTAATCCATAGAATGCGCTATTGTGCAGTAGCGCAACAATACGGGGGTTGTTTATGAAACTTGCCCTAGTTTTTAACCCTTTTAAATATAAAATTCATGAAGAAAATATACGAATTGTGCAAAAGTATTTTGGACTGTTTCCGCCATTAAGTTTAGCGTGGGTAGCTGCCATTGCTGAACAGGCCGGCCATGAAGTTATTATAATTGATGCTCGGACTTTGAGGCTTAGCAAGGAAGAAACTTTAAAAAGACTGAATGAATTCAAGCCGGATATTATGGGTTTTATGATGACTACTTATATGTTTTCCGATACTTTAGAGTGGATAAGATTTCTAAAGAAAAATTTAAGAATACCGGTTTTAGTGGGTGGGTATAATTTAAGGGTTTATCCTCGTGAGTCTTTATCTCATCCAGAAATTGATTTTGGAGTTTTAAATCAGGCTTATTATACTATTCCCGCTTTATTTAAAGAATTAGTTAAGTACTATCCGGATTTTAATAGTGTGCCCGGACTTATTTATAAAAAAGATAATAAAATTATCATTACTCCTCATCCTCAAAAAATAGATTTTAATAAATTTCCTAATCCTGCACGTCATCTTTTGCCGAATGAGTTGTACGCGGAATTTACTACAGAAAGAAAGAATTTTACAGTAATGGTTACCTCTTTAGGCTGTCCTTATAAGTGTCGATTCTGTGAAGCGGGGAATTCTTATTACAATGCTCGTTCCCCGGAGAGAGTAGTTAATGAAATAGAAGAATGCTATTGTGAATACGGTATAAGGGAGATAGATTTTTTTGACTATGAGTTTACATGTGATAGAGAAAGGGTATTGAGAATTTGTAATCTTCTTCAGGAAAAGAATCTGGATTTCAGCTGGGCCTGCCGTTCCAGAGTTGATACAGTAGATAAAATATTGCTCGAGAAGATGAAGAAATCAGGCTGTAGTAGAATATATTTTGGCCTTGAGTCGGGTGTTCAGAAAATACTTAATAATGTGGATAAAAGGATAACGGTTAAACAAGCCAGTAGCATAATTGATATATGCAGGAATTTGAAAATAAAAACCCTCGGGTTTTTTCTTATCGGAGCTCCCGGTGATAGCAGAGAAACTGTAAAAAAAACCGTAAGATTTGCTATGGATTCAAAGTTAAATTATGTTCAATTTTCAAAATGCTTAGCAAAACCTTCAACTTCTCTCTGGAAAGATTTAACCTGCAAAACAGGGGAAGACTACTGGAAAGAATGGGTTTTGGGCAGAGAAAAAGACAGGGCTTTGCCGCGGCCATGGACTGAGCTTACTAATGAAGATATAGATAAATTGACAAAATGGGCATATGTTAGATATTATTCACGGCCGGCATTTATTTTAAGGTCCCTTTTAAATTTAAAATCATTTATTGAGTTTAAACGAAAATTATTTGCTTATTTCGATATGTGTTTTTTTCAGAAGAATATATCAACAAACGATGAAAAATTTTTGGCTTACAATGAAAATATAGGTTTTTTTTCTAAAATAAATATTATCAGGTACATTAGAAAATGTAAGAAATAATTTAATAGTATAGGGATCTCAATTTTAATAAGAGAAGGAGCTTAAAAACGAATGAACAGGGAAAAAGAAACCATACGATCAACGCACAGATCCAGATTACCGATGTCATTAGATACAATGCGTTATCTAGACCGTTGGGCAGGGGTATTTTTGTGTTTTGTCTTAAGTGTAATTAATACTTTGGTTAAGCTATTTTTAACAAGAAAAAATAAGGGTAGCTATATTAAAAAAATATTGATAATAAAACTATCGGAAATGGGAACAATTATTTTATCCTACCCTTTTATAAGATTTGTTCGTGATGAGTACCCTAAAGCAGATATTTTTTTTCTTACTTTTAAAGAAAACGCACCGGTATTCGATTTTTTAAATATAATTTCACGAAAAGATATTATAACTATAAGAAATGAGTCGATAGGTTTATTCATTGTAGACGTATTTTATGCGATAAAAAGGTTGAGAAAGGAAAAAATAGATATTATTTTTGATTTAGAACTTTTTTCAAGGATTTCGGCTCTTCTTGCCTTTACTATCGGTGGATCTAGGAAAGTAGGATTTTATAATTATTGCAATGAAGGCCTTTACAGGGGGAATTTTTTGACACATAAAGTCCCATACAATCCAGCGCTTCATATAAGCGAATCGTTCAGTGCTCTATATTTAGCGTCAAAGGAGAGTAAAAATATTTTGCCTTGCATTAAACGTAAAATTGATAAAAAAAGAGTTATTTTGCCTGATTTTATTCCTTCTTCAGAGATGAAAATTAAAATATGGGATAAATTAAATATTCGGGGGATTAAAGAAAACGATAAGTTTGTTGTTTTTAATTTGGGAAATGGAGTAATTCCTTTGAGAGAATGGCCGCTGGAAAATTTTATCTCAATTGCAAAAAAAATTTTGGTTAAAAATTATAAAGTCATAATAACTGGCACTAAAACTGCTTGTAAAAAATCTCAATTGTTTATGGAATCTTTTGTCGATTCCGGGTGTATAGATTTTTCCGGGATTACAACCTTACCGGAAATTATAACGCTTTTGAGCTTAAGTACTTTAGTCTTAACCGAAGACTGCGGCCTAGCGCATTTAGGTTCTTTGGTTAATACGAAAGTTTTTGTTTTTTTTGGGCCGGAGACGCCGCGTGTATATTCACCATTAGGAGAAAATACCCGGGTTTTTTATGCAAATTTGCTTTGTTCGCCTTGTTTTTCCGCATTTAATCACAGAAAGTCTGCGTGTAAAATAAACCAGTGCCTAAAAGCTATCACAGCCGATGAGGTTTATCAAGCTTTGGAAGAACATTTATAATGAAATTAAAAATATGTCTAAAAATAAAAGCTTATTGATTCTTGGGTTTATAATTTTTCTGGCTGTGGGGTTACGATTATTTCCCGTCAAAGATTTAACCAGAGGAAGTATTGGCAAGGTTGATGCTTTTATTTTAAATGATTCGGCAAAACCTTTATCTGTTCTTGCCGGTTCTCTTCCCATTAACCAAGGGCCGATAAAGTATTATCTTATGCATTTTTTGCTTTATTTAGGAAGAGATGAGTTCATAATACTAGCGCTTCCTTTTATTTTTGGTATAGCTTCGATACCCCTGCTTTATTATCTGGGAATATTATTTTTTGATAAAAAAACCGCATTACTAGCCTGTTTTTTTCTTTCAGTTTCCTGCTGGCATATTAATCACTCAATGATGGTGAGAAACTATACACTTTATTCATTTCTGGTTCTTTCCCAGGTTATCTTTTTTTGGAGAATAATAAGATATAATCGTGTCCGTGATTGCTGCTTCTTTGTCTTAGCATGTTATTTAGCCTTTCACTCTTTTTATACAACAATATTTATTGTAATTGCGGAAATACTATGGGTTATATTTTATTCTCCAAAAAAGATAGGATTTAGTAATTTCAAAAAGATAATATTTTCATTATTCCTTTTTTTTGTGTTGATCAGCTCTTCAATGTCTAAATTGATTAATATATATATTTATCAGACTAGCCCAACCCATGTGATGGAGGGGCAGCAGGCAATAACTAAAGTATTTCGGACAATAAATAGTTTTGGGGGAATTAAGAATTTTCTTCCTTTAGGAATTTTAATTTTTTTGTTTAGTCTTTTTTTATTGCTATATAAAAAGAAAAAATCTAAAGAAACTGCTTTTATTTTTATAATATTTTTTATTCCCATTGTTATTTATGGCAGCTGTCTTATTTTTTTTAAAATGAAATTATTAGAACGGTATTTTCTTTTCCTGTATCCGTTTTTCCTTTTAATATCAGCCGCGGGAATAATGTATTTTCGCAAAAATTCAATAAAAATAATTTTGAGTTTTGTATTTGTTTTACCCTTGATTTTACTTTTATTAAGTGCCGGAAGTTTTAAAACCGGCAACTACATACCGCATGATTATAAAAAACGTTATAAAGATTATATTTCAATAGCTTCTATGATAGAGGAAAAATCTAATGATGTTGATTATGTTTTTGTCGCGCCGTGGACAACCATATATCC
>JAUVUO010000116.1 GCA_030601015.1 Candidatus Omnitrophota bacterium
ACTTCTATAATATCTTTTACACTTTTCCCATCTGACAAATATTGTTTAACAGTGCTGGTATATTTATCCCCATCTTTATTTACTAATATTACCTCCCTTTCAATATCAACAAATTCAACTCTTTCAATTGGCCGAGTTTTTCCTTGTTTCCGCAATCTTTGATTGATTTCATCAGCTTCTAAATCTACCTTAACTAAAACCAAAGTAGAAACCTCTCTATTATCATGGCCTTTCGCATCCTTGCAGTAATAATAAACTCCATCCTCTTCAAATCCTTCTTCTTTAACATTATAATTTCCTATTTTTCTATGAATCCCTTCTCTCCCAACCACGACTAAATCAAAAATTTCTTTCCTAACAATAAGCAGCTCCTCTTCGAGTTCTTCGAATACAGTATCCTCTAACTCACCAATGGCAACGTGGCCGGCACACGAAACATCATATTGGCCGACAGAACTATGAGCCTTTTTGCCCCTTACAGTTTTAAGAATTTGCCCTTTTCCATTTATAACGAATATATGTACTGTTCTATGCCAATCGCCATCAGTATGGATAGCCGCTCTTTCTTTTAAAACACCTGTCAGCCTCCCATTCTCAATAACTTCTAAGTATTCGCCATAATCATATTTTACTTTACGTAAAATTTCAAAAATAACTTCTCTATCTAATTCAAACTTCTTTATAATTTCTTGAAGGTTTAATCGCACAGGTTCTTCTGATAAAAATTTAATAAATTCGACCATTCTTTTTATTATTTCTCCGGAATTTTCATGGCCTATTTCATTATTAAACTGTTTACCATGAACAATTTTTACTAAAGAAATCAATCTTTCATATTGTTTATTATCTAATTCTAATAATACAGGGTACATTTCATACCAAGTTTTTTCATCTTTTTTCTGAGTCTTAAGGCCTGATTCCTCAACTCTTCTGCCGCCATCTTTACTCAGCACATTGAAATTCCGGCGGATAAAGAAGTTAAAAACCTTACCGTAGCTGGTGGCATCAACTCCCGCCGGGACCTTTATAATATAAGACATCCCCTCATCAAATGTAAAAATTTCCCCTTGTTTTATATTGGTAATAAATATCGCGGATAAATATGATGCTAAGGCAGAGAGGAGAAAAAATATTCCTCCTCTATACCTATTTTGATACACGAAGAATACTGAAGATAATATTACTGTATTAGTATAATCTTTTGACGAATAATTAACTTTTCTATTAAACTTACCGTCAATTTTTGATATTATCGCCGCATATCTTGCGATAGTATGTTTTAATCTTATCTCGAATAAATGACTGTGTCGGTTCAGTAAGTTCAAGCCACTGATTACCGGAATATCCTTGGACTCTTTGCTTTTTAAGTAAAAAATTAAATTTTGTATATGTTCCGTTGACTTTTGTATAAAGCAAATAACCGCCTCTATAACGTACAACTTGTTCAACTTCCAATTTATCAAGTAATTCTTTAACCATTTTACCCCCCTTATATTATTATAAATGAAAACATTATTACTAATTATATTCATCATAATAACCCCGGGCGGTGAGGTTTCAAGCATTGCTAACCATTCTTTTAATGAATCCACATAATTATCTTTCTTATCTATTACATTTACACTTGAAATCAACTCTTTACATAAATTGTCTGATTTATTCATTCCTTTAAAGGGTAATACTAAAAATCCTCCCTTAACTCTTTTATAATTATTTATTACTACTAATAAAACTCTTGCTAAATCTATCGGCAACCTACAAGGATTTTCTTTATTGTCATTTTGATTATTTTTATCTTCCTCTTTTGTGACCAAGCTTAATACTTGAAAACTACATAGTTCACCTTGTAATATCTCATATTTATCATTTCCGCCGTCTAAATTTTCTCCTTTTTTAGCTGGCTGTATGGTTTCGTCAAAAAGCCTACCCTTTTCTTTATTATGTTTAATCATCTTTGCTCTAATTAATTCAGCTTTTTTTATTCCTCTCTGCCCCATCAATTCTAAATTAATAATCTGAGCAATAATATTATCTTTTAAAAATATCCCGCCTCTATCTTCTTCCTGATCCATAAATCTTTGAATTGGAGCTTTACCAAAAAACAACATTACCAATGCACCTAAACTTATAGCCGTCTTTTTATTACCATCAATAAAAGACTGTTTACGCGCGAGTTTTGCAACCAACTCCACCACGAATTCCTTTACTAATTCATCTGCTGCATCTAAATCCCCAACCATTTCTTTTTCTTCTACTTTTTTTACTATTTCTTTATACGCATTATTAAACCAGCTGATATAGTTACTCAAGCTTTCCTTATTAAAACCCCATTCTTTTGCGGATTCTAATGTTTTCTTATAATCATCCATACAACTATTTCTAATCGCAAAATATATATCATTAATCTTTTCCATAGCTTGAAAAGTCAATATTATTTTTCTTTTTTCTAAATCTACTTCCCCGAGTTCTCCTAATACAATATATAGTTTTTCATAATCCGGCATAAGCCTATTTTCTCCTATCAATCCAGCGAATATATCTTCCTTTTCTTTTCTTGGATTACTATCACTTAAATTAATATCCTCACCGCCGTCACTTACTCGTCTTGTATCTTGCTCCTCTCTGTCGCCTACCTGCAGATATGCAAAGAACTCGCGTCTTGAATCTTCAGCTATCAGATTCTTCCCGTCTCCTCCATCCTGTATCCTTTTATTTCCTCCATCTGCAGGCTCATTATCTTTAGCTTGAACAAGCTTTAACGCATCCTGAAAATAAATATTGAACATTTGTTCTATTCCCGCTAATAACTGTTCATAAATCATACCCTTCTTATTATAATTATATTCAATTCTTTTATATTTATCTAAAATTCTTCGAGAGTACCCTTTGGGATGAAAATACTTATCTATTATTTTTAATATTAGCTTGCTGTCTTTATCGGATAATTGATTTAACTTTTTATCTAAGTCAATAAATATATCCGCAACCATACCTGTGTGTGTATCTATCATATCTCCTATATCCCTCTGTTTTGGGTTATTCCCGATATTAATGATATCAAAATTATTATATATTCTCCGAAAAGTCTCATTCAAAATTACTAAAACTTCTTCTGGTAAGCCATTTATATCAGAATTAAAATCTTTAGCAATATTAGAAGATACCGCTGATCGTTTACCTGAAGACTCGACAGCCTGTCTTTTCCTTTCTTTATTTCTTTGTTCCCTCCTCTCTTCTTTAGCCATGATATTTTTATCTTCTGCTATAACTATTTCCAAATACTCTTTTAGTTCCAATCCGCTAATAAACAAATTACCATCTTCATCTTTAGGAATCTTGCGGCCAAGGGACTCTTCCATAACATCAACTAAACGATGTCTCATCCCCATTATTTTTTCAGCTATTTTTTTAGAATCTGTTTCGTCTTCTTTAAACACATTTAATTTATTATTTTCTATAGTCAACAACCTTATTAAATTCTGAACCGCAGCAATTTTCTTATTTTTAAATTCAAAAAGTTCTGTTAATTTACCACTTATCTTATTACCTTTAGAATCTACTAAATTAACTGCCGCTCTAACTGCCTCAAACGGAATTTTTCCTACATTTGATGTTTTTTTAGCCTCTTCTATTTTCTCAATTATTTCGGTTCTATCTTTCTTCATTAAAACTTTTATATTTTCAATACTCATCCCGCTTTCTTCTAAAATCTCTGCTTCTAAGGTCGCCAACTTAAACAAGGCTATTTCTATCTCCTCCCGACGGAATCCTTTCTCTTTCCATTTTTTGCTTTCAATAACAAAATATTGCGCCAACTCTCCGATCACTTCTAAGCTTTCCGAATCACCTAATATATCACCGGTTAAACCTGCTACATTTACGTTTTTACTAAAGGCCTTCATAAATTTCTTACTAAACTCATTTTCTGAAAGTTGTTCTACGGCTTTCTTTACTATTCGAATCGCACAAACCCTGTTAATTGATTCTTCCGCATATTTTTTTCTTAATGCCTCTGCCGCCGGAGAAACATCTTTCGGCATATCTTCTTTATATTTCACACTATCTTCAATCTTTGAATTTATTTTATCTATTTCTTTCCATACCTTTTTAGGCATTTCCCCTTCAAACTTTTCTCCCTTATAAATTTCACTGATAACTTCTTTAGTTTTATCCGAAACCTCTCTCTTTTCATTATCCTGAGAAACAAAAAGTGGTATCTTTATATATCTATAATGAATTATCTTCCATAAACTTACAATAAGTTCCTTTTCCTCTGAACTGAATTCTATCTTTTCTAGCTGTTTTCTCAACTGCCCTTCATCTCCTATACCCGCAGAAAAATACACATACTCAATATTTTCCTGATCCGGCTCAACCACATTCTTATTAATTAATTCTTCAACTAATCGCTCATTCTTAAAATCACTTCGGGCAACATGTTCATTCACAAAATGAGGGACATAAACAAAAGTACCAATATACCTATCCCTGCTAAGCAAAATATTTTTTATTTTCTCATCATCATTGCCGGCTTGCCTTAAGCCTTCAATAGAAACACCATCAACTACCAATTTCTTTATACAATGCAAAACATTATATTCTATGCCCATTTTATCAAGGTCTTTTTTTGCTTGAGCCAATTCATAAAATAATTTATTGCTAACCAATTCTATCGCCTTTTTGTCACTTCTTATAATTAAGAAAGCCTCACTCCTTATCCAGGATGCAGCAAGAAATCTAGCATCCTCTTCTGAATAATTCTCCAAGAACTCACCCTCAATAATATCCATAACTTGTTTGTCTCTATGAAAAAACTCCTCGGAAACAACTGAACTATCTTTTCCTTCCATATATTCAAAAATCTCTTCTAACAATTTTATACCTAACCTATTTATGCTATTTGCCCCATCATCTTTAACTTTATTTTTCTTATGTTTACCTCCGTCTTCTTTATTAATTAAAGTCGAACCTTTCCCAATATTAAATAAATAATTTGATGGTTCGTCTAAATAATAACAGCCCATATCTTTTTTAACCCCTAATTTTTTGTAAAATTTAT
>JAUVUO010000108.1 GCA_030601015.1 Candidatus Omnitrophota bacterium
CACCTCATCAACTAAAAAACCAATCTGCACATTATTGTTTTCCACAACGACAATCCTTTTCCCAATAGTTTCTATCGTCTCTCCTAATCCTAAAATATTTTTCAAATCCGCAACCGGAAGAATATTTCCTCTTAAATTCACTACACCTTTTATAAAAGACGGCGCCAAGGGAATAACTATTATTTTACTAACTTTAACAACTTCTATTGTCTTTGTTATATCAACGGCATACCATTCTTTGGCTAGTCGAAATGCAATAACTAGAACAACATCTTCTATGACTTTTTTATGCTCAAAAAAATCGTCCGCATATATGGTTATTTTTTCAGTATCAGACATAATTCCTCAAAAACTTTAATTATTGTTGATTTCTTTATAATTACAATTTAAAATTTACCATTGATTTTTTTAATACCTTCCCGTAATCATCCAACCCTTTCGCCGAAATAGCTATTTCTTTCATAGCTTTATTCTGATCATTTAGGGTTTACTTATCTCTTCAGTAGTTATAGAACTTTTTCTTGCAATAACAACCACTTCATTTATTGATGCCACCACCTTTTCAGTCCCTTTAGACTGTTCACTCCCAGCAACACTAATCTCATTAGTCATAGCTGATGTTTTTTTAATTCCAATATTGATTTCATTAAAATTCTCAGCTATCTTTTCAATAAGCGATTCCCCCTTAAGCATCTCTTTTGTTGAAACATCCATACTTTCTATTGCCGTTAAAGTTTCACTTTGAACCGCTTCCACAATTTCTGTAATGACTTTAACTGTTTTACCTGAATCATCAGCAAGCCTTCTCACTTCTTCAGCTACAACAGCAAATCCCATCCCAGCATCACCAGAACTAGCAGCTTCTATAGCAGCATTTAATGCTACCCCTTTTGCCTCATTTTTTTTGATTTTCATTTTGTTCATTACTTTAAGGCTATAATTAAATACTATATTTATACTATACTTAAAAATATAAATACTGTCAAGAAAAAAACATTCCCCTCGTTTCCCCCAACACCAATTTATCAAATATGAAAAGTTTTATGAAGATAGCACTACCGGTAAATTTCTATATAAAAAAAGTTAGCCATAAATATAAATCATTATATCATGCTCAGTTTTTAAAAAAATACTGCCTGCTATTTTAGCAGCCTTATTAATAAATTCACCAATCGAAGGAGCTCTTAATTTTCATACTATTATCTAAAGGTATTTCTCCCAAACAACAGCTTCTCAGCAAACTGAGAGGAATGAACCCAAGACTCTTCGACTCCCTTTAGTCTTTCAGCGGCAATTTGGCTTCAATCTTTTCCTTCGTTAAAAAAATTGAGTATCATTGATTAAATTCTAAATTTAAAATATCTACTTTGCGCATGTGGAACAAGCGTTAGGTTCGTCTGAAAACTTTACTTGCCAAAATCTACTCTTTATAAGTTTGGACTCATTATCCCAATAATAGCCATTACCAAAAGGGTCTTCAGGGATTTTAGTTATAAGGCCTTTATTCACCAATTCCTGGATATCGTTAGGATAATCCGAATAGATATTTTTAAATTCCCGGGTTTTTTCTTCCAGATAAACAATGTTTTTCAGCCAAACGATTTTCTTTCCTATCCACTCTTCAACCTCTCCTTTCTTTTCCATAGACTCTTTAAGCCCTTCTAAAAATTCTAATCCTAATCCAGCTTTACCGGCTTTATAATAAAGGCTAGGCTGATTTGACGTTAAAAACTTCGGAGCCTTAGGTTTTTTTGAAGCAATATTGAAATATTTTACTGCTTCCAGATAGTTATTCATCATATAATAATAGTTAAATCCTATCCAATAAGGTATTTGCCAAGCAGTCTTATTTCTTTTATAAGCTTCCTCTAAAAAATCAACGCATTTTTGGACATCATCTTCAGTTTGAGAAAGTACAACTCCTCCAAAAAATATCGGGGCCAAAAAATCAGGATCAAGATTGGAAGATAAACTTAAATTTTTTAAAATAAACCCTCTTTTATTTCTAAAATAATTTTTCATGTCTCCGATTAAAAAAATCGAACGAACAAAAAAAATGTCAGAAATAAAATTATTAAATGTTCCTGAAACCGCTGCGGCAAAATCAGATCGAGGTAAGAAATCAATTTCTTTTTTTTTAACATTATAGCTGTCTAAAGTAAAAGAATAGATGATAACAAAGATTAAACAAAAAACAATTAGCAGACTGTTTTTAGGCATATTCTTTTTTCTTAAAAACAGCTAAACTTATAAAAAATAAAAAAAGCATATAAACAAAAGAATAGATAAAAGCGCAGACAAAAAAATTACCCGATGGATATTGCCCATAGCAAATTAAATCTTTTACATTCAGCTTATCCATGTTGGGTAAAATACGATAAATTATTTTTACCATTACTTTTTGAAAAACAGAACCTTCTATTAAAACTACTTTTAATGCTGAGTACGCGGCCTCAGATGAAATATATAAAAATAATGTTGAGAGAAAGCTTATCAAAGGCGATTCAAAAAAACACAAAAAAAGAAGGCAAAACCCCAGAGTGATAGATAATTTAAAAAAAGTAAAAACCCCTCCTAAAATAATCCCCGGATAAAAAGCTTTAAAAAACAAACAAATAGGGATAAACAATAGATAAGCAAACAGAATAAAAAAGAAAACAATAAAAAGATATCCTAAAAAATATCCGCAAAGTGAATTTTTTTTATCAAATTTTACTATGAACAAATCCAGCATTTTCGTATATTTCTGTTGATAAAAATTTTGGGAAACAAAAAACAAAACGACCAAAAGGCCGCAAAATTCAATACCGGTTACCCCCGCGTTTCTTAAAATTCTTATCTCCTCCCCTGCAGATATTTTTCCTAAAAAAATACAAACCGCAAGCATAAATATAAAGAAAAACAAAAGCCCTACAAAAACTTTTTCTTTGATCCCCTGTTTAAAAATAAATGTACTTATTCTAAATATTTTTTTCATTTTTCAACTCTTTTAAAAAAGCCTCTTCTAAACTTTGACATTCATATTTCTCAATTAAGTCCTTAACAGTTCCTTCATAACGCATTTGCCCTTCTTCTATAATACCTATTTTATCTACAAGCTTCTCCATTTGCGCGAGACTATGGGAACAAATAAAGACGGTCTTTCCCTTGGCTTTTAAATTCTTAATCAAATCAGTTATTTTTCTCTGGCCTAAAGGATCCAGTCCTTGGGTTGGTTCATCTAAAATTATTATATCAGGCTCATCTATAGTTATAAAAGCAAGGCCTAATCTTTGAACCATCCCGCGTGAAAATTCTTTAATTTTTTTGTTCTTTACTTTTGCTAACCCTACATAAGATAAAATATTTTCTATTTCAATTTTAGTTTTTCCTGAAACACTTAATAAGTCAAGTGGAGAAACTTGTTTCGGCGGGAAAAAAAATTCCGGAAGATATCCAAAAAACTTGTGTATATCTTTTTCGATTAATTCCTTTTGTTTAAAAAAAATCCCGCCTTCATTTGGTTTTAAAATTTTCAATAAACATCTAATAATCGTTGTCTTACCCGCCCCATTAGGGCCTAAAATACCATAGACACATGCCTGGTTAATCGTTAAATTTATCCCTTTTAGGACTTCAAAACCATTAAAACTCTTATGTAAATTGTTTATTTCAATTATGCTTGTCATAAATTAGTTCGCTTCACTCTCTAATTTAACTTTATGAGCTACAGACTTTTTCATTGAAAAAGTCTGTAGCTCGAATTAAATCCCGCCGAGTTAGGGTTAAAAGCAGGAGACATTTTACCCTATATTCAGCATTGTAGTTCCTAACAATTAAATTAGATTCCCAACAAAACTTTTTTTGCCGGCTTCTTTTAAGTTTTAGCGTTTTTTTACCCTTCGATTCGAAATATTTTTATATTTTTCTAAGCTATAAATATCTTTAATTAATAAAAGGCTACTCCCTTTAAAAAGCAGCCTTTTATTAATTTGCCAATTTTTATTTTCTAATTATTAAGCTTATTTCTTAAGTACCCTTCCTATATCATCGCTATTAAAACCTCTATACCTCCACCACCAACAACTCCAGGTATTATTAGCCCCATTAGACCCATTACTATAAATCGCGCCTACATACCCATAACAATCGGGACGATGATAACTCATCCAATGTTTCCAGCCGTCCTGTAAAAAGGTGTCATAATTGGTATAAGAAGCATAATCCTGCAAATAGACCCTTAAGTTATTGGTTGAGTTATAATAATTGACATTAGGATAATCGCCTTGATCTTCATAATACCCCATTAACCCGGTAAGAGTACTGTTTACAATTTCTTGTGTTCCTGATTTTCTCGCTCTATCAAGCATTCTGGTCACATTGGGCAGCAACACTGAGCCTAAAACACCAATAATGGCAACTACAACCATCATCTCAATCATAGTAAATGCTTTTTTTATGCTTTTTTTCATTCCTTTCTCACCTCCTCCATAATAAAATTTCATCTCTTTTTCTTGTTTTTTATCAACACTCTCTATTCTTCTATCGGCTGCACTTCTAACGTCCCATCTACCGGACACCTTGGAGGCATAGCTGAAAGCCCTCCCCCCTTATCAGCCTTTGCCAACACATAAAATTCATGGCCATTCGAGCACTTGTACCCCATAGCAGGATAAAGATCCGTCTTTCCTGTTGCCGGGTCTACTATAGGAAATTCCGCCCCAATTTTAACTTTCATTTTTATAACTTGGCCTGTTGATTCAGACATCAACGTTAACGAAACCTTTTTAGGCATAAACGAAAAAACTATACCCGCAATAGCTAATATACCAACAACAATTGCAACAATCCCTATGATTTTGTTCTCTTTCCAATTCGCCATCGATAACACCTCCTTTTTAACAACTTGTCTTTATCATAATCCGCTTAATAATTAATACCTTAACTAAAATTTAGCATAATTTCAAAAAAATAACAATATGAATAAAGATTCTATGCTTCTGAAGATTTGGTTACTCTAAAAACTTCTTCCGGAGTGATAATTCCTGCTAAAAGTTTCTGAATAGCGCCTTCCCTTAAAGTTTTCATGCCCTCCATTTTAGCAATTTTTCGTATTTCCTCAGCCGAAGATTTTTTTAAAACTAATTTTTGAATGGGTGGACTGATTTTAAGAACCTCA
>JAUVUO010000102.1 GCA_030601015.1 Candidatus Omnitrophota bacterium
CGGAATTTCGAAATTCCGGAGAAAAAGCTGCCGGAAAAAATCCGGTGGATCGGTTTGCAATATATTTTTTTCTATAAAATTCCCATTAATAAATTTATGCAGGATACTTGCAATTAAAGTTTGGAAGTATTTAAATTTCGTATAAAGGCTCGGCAGTAAACATGCCCTTCATGTTTTTTTGTGGTTTTATGAGAATCTCTCACTCTTTAGGAACTACGTGCCAAAAACTAAGAGGTGTTTTATTTCTTACAATCTCCAATACAATTATCCGTATTCTCAAACATCACAAATGTTTGACGTTTCGCTTCGAACATTTGTGATGTTTATTTTGGCTGCAAAACCGAGGATTAACTTAAAATAAAATTTATTTAATAACCTTTATTTCGCATATTTTTTTATTAAACTAAGAGCTACAATGCTTCGTTGAATCTGATTAGTACCTTCATATATCTGAGTTATCTTAGCATCACGCATAAACTTTTCAACAGGATAATCCCTCATGTATCCGTATCCGCCATAAATTTGAACGGCATTTGTTGTAACCTCCATCGCAACATCGGAAGCAAAATATTTTGCCGCGGCACTTGCGGCCCCAACATCTTTTACTCCTCTATCTACCATTGAAGCTACATTATAAACCAAACTTCTAGCAGCTTCTATTTTAGTCCCCATATCCGCAATCATCCATTGAATACCTTGGAATGAACTAATCGGTTTATTAAACTGAACTCTTTGATGGGCATATGCAGTTGCTAATTCTAAAGCTCCTTGAGCAATACCCAATGCTTGCGCAGCTACCCCCGGCCTGGACTGATCAAAAGTTTTCATTGTAGCAATAAAACCAGTTCCTTCCCTTCCCCCTAAAAGATTATCTTTATGTACTTTAACATCATTAAAAATAAGTTCATTTGTCGAAGAAGCGCGAATTCCCATTTTTTCTTCTTTTTTTCCGTAAGTAAAACCTTCTGTGCCCTTTTCAACTATAAATCCTGAAATTCCTCTAGGGCCTTTATTTTTATTTGTAATAGCAATTACCGTACAAACCCCAGCATCCTCGCCATTCGTGATAAAATGTTTTGTTCCATTTAGAATGTAATAATCTCCATCTCTTTTAGCAGTGGTTTTCACAGCTGAGGCATCAGACCCTGCTTCCGGCTCAGTTAAAGCAAAAGCTGCTAAATGTTTACCTACCGCGATATCCGGTAAATACTTTTTCTTCTGTTCCTCTGTCCCAAATAATAATATAGGAAACATCCCTAAAAAAGAAGCGGCATAAACGGCAGCTACTCCTCCATCAACTCGAGACAATTCCTCAGCTGCTATACATAAATCCATCAATCCTCCGCCAACACCACCATACTGTTCAGGAACACACAAAGAAAATAAATCTGACTGGGCTAACACTTTAATCATTTCTTCAGGAAATTTTTCTTTATCATCAAGCTCTTTAGCTTTAGGCCTTATCTTTTCCTCAGCAACCTTTCTGCATAACTCTCTCAACATATTTTGTTCTTCTGTTAGATTATAATCAACAAGAAACATTTCATTCCTCCTTTTTATTTTAAATTTAATATTACTACCACTTCTTTACAATCAGGAAAATGTACACAATGAATACAATCACTCCAAACTTTATGAGGAAGATCTTTACGATCACTCCTCTTAAACCCTAAATTCATAAAAAAATCAGGGACATATGTTAAAGCAAATACTTTTCCTAACCCTAACTCACGAGCATCTTCTATACACTTATTTACGAATTTTTTTCCTATACCTTGACCTTGATATTTTTCAACTATACCCAAAGACTTTATTTCACCCAAGGACTCCCATCCTACCACACTAAGAGCACAACAACCAATTATTTCTTCATCTTCTATGAAAACCCAAAAATTTCGTAAATTCTCATATATATAATTCAAAGAACGTTCTAATACCTTCCCCTTTTTAGCCCAAAAAGTTACAATATTTAGAATATCTTTACTATCTTTAAGTTTGGCTTTTCTTATCATTTAAAAAATAATGCTATACCCGCAAGAAATAACTTTGAATCTATTCCCTTATTCGGTTGGTTTAAACTGCAATTAGAAAGATGACGAGCTCGGTATTCACAACTCACCGCTACATTTTCTTTAATAAAATAATGAAACCCTATCCCCGCTTGAGGAAGGAAATTTAATTGCGTCGATTGTTCTTTAGTATGTTGCGTCATATAAACGACTCCTACTCCCATTTTTAGATACGATTGAAAATTATCCGTTAAAGGATATGCATATTTAATAAGAAAATTTGTACCGGCCTCAATATTGACATCCGGTTGAACAACTGTATTTATAAAAGGTTCAACAATAAAATTTAAACTGCTTTTAGGATTAAATTCAATTTTAGAAAACGCCGGTTTAGCATCAAAATTAAACGATAGAAATAAAGGTATAATTTCATAATTATGTTGCCCATCTAATTCCGAGTCTAAAAAACCGGTAAAAATCTCAATTGCATCCAAACCTAATGCTGTATTAACTACACTTACGCATAACAGTATACAAAAAAATATCCTTTTCATCCCCCCCCTAATGAATAAATATATCTTTATAGTGAATATAAAATTTTAACCGTATTCCTTTTATCTGTCAACCACTTTAGCTCTGAGGTATGGGCATTTTTTTGCCCTCTATTTTTCGCACTTGTAATTACAATTCACCGACAATTAAATCCAACGCCGGCATCATTAAACATTGGCATAGATGAAGTAGCTTGGAAAAAACATCAGAAAAATCTCGAAGAAAAAAAAAGAAAGAAAAAAAAAAGAAAAAAGAAAAGGGGTCGAGAAAAGGGGTCAAATCTGTAATTACAACATTAGATATTTCTTAAATATTTTCTCATAAAATTGGCTATCCTTCATTATCCGATAAGAATAGCTTATCGTTTCCACTGACAAATTCATTCTTTTGGAAATATCTACATTTTTATAATTCAAATTCTCTCTACAGTATCTAATTACGCTCTCACTCAATAATAATCTTTATCATCAAATAAGCATAATATCAAAATTACAGACCCCTTATTTGCTCCACACCCCATTATATGGTGATAGCAGCTTGGATAATCTAATCTCGATTATCTTGGCATACTTTTTTTATATCATATGTTGTTTTTTGTCAACAAATCAAAACGTCAAACAATGTCCCCTTCTCCTCTTATAGAAATTCTTTTTTGGGTTAATAAAGAAACTACGATTAAAGTTATAAAACTCAATGGAATAGAAACTATCCCCGGATTACTAAACGGGATTAACGCAGTCGAAGGATCCAATCCATATCTAGTATACATGCTTGGACTAATCAATATCAATCCTATTGCAGCAAACATACCAACAACGATAGATGAGACAATCCCTGAAGCTGTGGTTTTTTTCCAAAATAAAACCATTAAAATAGCAGGAAGATTTGCAGAAGCAGCCACTGCGAATGCCCATCCTACTAGAAATGATACATTCATACCTTTAAACAAAATCCCCAAAACAATAGCAATAATCCCCACAACAAAAGCAGCAACTTTACCGGCAGATACTTTATGTTTTTCATTTTTAATAATACCCCCAAACCGATCCATAATATCATGCGCCACAGCCCCTGAAGCGGCTACAATCAGCCCGCTAACCGTTCCTAATACAGTCGCAAAGGCAATTGCCGAAATCATTGAAAACAAAAATGTTCCAAATGATCGTGCCAAAAGAGGAGCCGACATATTACTGGATGTCACATTTAATACACCACTTGCCATTGCGCCTAATCCCATAAATAATGTCAGGATATAAAAAAACCCGATTGCCGCAATCGCTACAATTGTTGATTTACGGGCACATGCAGGTGTCTTAACTGTATAATAACGAATTAAAATGTGAGGTAATGCTGCTGTTCCAAAAAATAAAGCAAGCATCAAAGAAATGAAATCTAATTTTTCCAATGGCGTACCTTCAACTTTAAATTTGACTCCCGGACGCATAATTTTATTACCCGGCGTTTCGACAGGATAATAAACAGTTACAGAATCACCTCCAGCCTTAAATGTTTCTTGTTTCCATCGTTTAACAATAGTATCTTTATTAGAAAAATATGACAAAAATTTAATAGGTCCCACAGGTCCCGTCTTAGCATCATCTCCAGTTTTACCATCAATCATTTCAAGATTTCCATCTTGCCGCAATTGATTTTCTTTTGAAGCTATTACCCCATTAATAAAATTTTGCCCCTCAACTGTTTTAACTTCTGACTGTGATTCCCTTAACATAAAACTACCATCTCGAGATATTTCTTTTAACCACCAATTTTTAATTGCATTTTTCTCAAGTTCCACAAACGTATGTCCACGATAATCAATCTGACGTAAATATTGAAATGATGAATTCAAAGGTACTACCTTATCTTTATCTATTAAAATATTAATTGTTTCATATTCATAAAAAGGGACCTTACCATTCTGATTCGGCTCGGCAGTTAATCCGCGATTAAACAGTGTGACACAAAGAACTGTTGAAAAAATAATCAATAAACTTCCTTTTAAAAACTGAACATAAGTAGTTGAAGCCATTCCTGCAGTCCCAACAATCGTAATGACAATCGCCCCCACCATAATAACTCCGGCAAAATGAGGCAAAGCTAAAAGCGGTGTAACTAAAACTCCTGCACCAACCATTTGAGGAATCAAATAAAACAAAGAAACTACCAATGTACTAATAGCAGCAGCTAAACGAATACCCTTAGAATTAAACTTTGAATCAAGCGCATCCGCAAAAGTATATTTCCCTAATCGTTTCACAGGTTCAGCAACAACAAATAATGCAACAACCCAACCTGCTAAATATCCAATCGAATATAAAAAGCCATCATATCCAACTATAGCAATCATTCCGCAAATCCCTAAGAATGAGGCAGCTGACAAATAATCACCTGCAAAAGCAATTCCATTAACAAACCAATGGATTTCACCACCAGCCGCAAAATATCCTTTAGCTGATGTAGTTTGTTTTGCAAAATAAAAAGAAAGAAATAAAACAATACCAACAAAAAATATAAATAAAGTCACAGGAAGTAAATCCATCATTGACCTTCCTTGTTTTCATTTAAAATTTTTAATCGACTCTCCTCTTTTGTGCATAAAAAATTATAAATCAGTGCTAGAAATAAGGCAAATATAATCAATCCAAAACCATAAACCACTGCTATATTTAATCCGCCAAAAATAATTTTCTCCATTACTACCGGTTTGACAATATTAATTACAACAAATCCA
>JAUVUO010000112.1 GCA_030601015.1 Candidatus Omnitrophota bacterium
ATTTTCAGCAAAAGCAGGTTGTTTTGTTGGAAGGGGATTAGGTTTAAGTGCTTACTATATGCTTATTCGTCATCGCAATGTTGCGATTGAAAGTTTAACGGTAGCTTTTCCTGAAAAAACATTAAGTCAAAGAAAAAAGATAGCTCGTGAATCTTTTATTTTTTTAGGCCAGGGATTTTTTGATATTTTATATTTTCTCGATAGGCCAACCGAGGTTAAAAATAATATTCGTGTGAAAGGCGCTGATAATCTTGTGAAAGGTTTGACTAAAAAGAAAGGGGCCATTATTTTAACCGCACACTTAGGAAATTTTCCTTTGATATCATTAAAATTAGCAAAAATGGGATATACGGTTAATTTGGTGATAAGGCCAATGAGAGAAAAAAACGCGGATAAATGTTTTCATGAGCTTAGGGATAGGGGGGGAGTTAAAACTATTAAGTCATACCCAAGAAGAGAGTGTGTGTCTAATATTTTGAAAGCTTTAAAAAAGAATGAACTGGTAATCCTTCTTATGGACCAGAATTTTGGAACGGGAGGGGTTTGGGTAAAATTTTTTAATAGATTAGCGGCTACACCGGTAGGCCCTATAGTTCTAGGGTTAAGAACAGGAACAGCTATAATTCCGAGTTATATATATCAGGAGAAGATAGGTTATCATTGTTTGCGAATTTTACCGGAGTTTAAATTAATTAAGACTGAAAATAATGATGAAACAGTATTAATAAACGCGGTAAAAATAACACGTATGATGGAAGAATGGATTAGGAGGCATGTTCATCAATGGACATGGATACATCGTCGTTGGAAGTCAAGGCCGTCTAATAAAATTTTAAATTTAAAATTCAAAGTAGAAAAATAATATTTTTTTGTGTAGGGATAATTTTATACTAAAACATTATGGATAATTTTTAAATAGCAAAACAATTTCAAATAATTAGCAAATTTTTTAAAAAATACTTTACATATCTAATTAGTGTATGATATACTCGAAGTGTTATAAAATAATAATTAGTTTAAAAATGGGAGGTGATTGTGAATACAAAAATAATTCCTGCATTTCTTTTAATCATAGTTTTAGGTACCGGGTTTATAGCTTATAAATTCTATACGGAAAAGGGAATAGTAGTGAATGATAATATAGAATTAATTAACAAAAATGAAGTTTTACAAAATGAAAATGATGATTTTCAAAATAAGTTTATAAATTTACAGAATGAGAAATTCGATTTGGAGAGAAGAGTTGGAGTTATTCAACAGGAACTTGATCTCGCGCAAAACGAAGCAAATTCTTTAAAAAATAAATTTAACAATATGACACGTCAGCGAGATGAGTTGGTGCAAAGATTAGAAAGTTCAGCTCCGGTGACACAAGTTATATCTGAATCTCTAAAAAAAGGGCCGATATCCGCGCAAAGTGATTGGGTTGATTTTGTTGAAAAAAAGGCTTTCGCGGAAGCACGTCTTGGAAATTTAAAAAAGAAATTTTTTCAAATTAAAACTAAGTTAACGGAACTAGATACTAAAAACAAAGAACTCAGCATGAGGATATCTCAGTTTTATAGAGAAAAAGAGCAAATAATCGCGGATAAAAAGTTTAAAGAAAGAGCGTTAAGGGTTATGAGTATGGATTTGGTTAGTGAGAGGGAACAACGGGCTATGGCAGTAAAAGAGGCGGTGGTTTTGCGTAGTGAAAATGTGGATTTAAAGAGAAGCATAATATTGGCTAATAAAGAAAAGCTTGTGTTAGCGAAAGATCTTAATGCCGCTATTGAAAAGAAAGAAATTATCGAAAATAGAATCGCGGATGCTGAAAGTGTTTTAAGACAAAAAACGTTAATTTTTGGAGAGTTGAAAGAACAATTAGAAATGGCAATTTTCGATGAAAAAAAGTCTGAGTATACTGAACTGACATCGGTAGAATTACCTCCTATAGTTGTAAAACCTAATCTTCCCGGGTTAAAAGCTATTCAGGGAGAAGTAGTTGCTGTTAATCGTGATGAAAATTTTGTTGTTGTAAATATTGGTGAAGATACCGGAGTTCTCCCCGGAGCTGAATTGAAAGTTTTGAGGGGAGATAAAATGATAGCAACTTTAGAAGTTATTGAATCACGCAAAGAGATATCTGCCGCTGATATTAAACGAGTAATTGGGAATTACGTTATTCAGCAAGGTGATAAAGTAGTAAATAAATAGTTTTTAATTTATTGAGATAAATTTGTGCAGTTACCTAGAGTTACAATAAAGGATGTTGCTAAAAAAGCAGGAGTTTCAATAGCTACTGTTTCCCGCTTCATAAACAATATAAATTTAAAAGAATCAAATCATATTAAAGTTAATAGTGCGATAAAAGATCTTAAGTTTAAGCCGTCTATCTATGCGCGGCGATTAGCTGGAGGGAAACTTGATTCGTATGGATTGATAATCCCCGGTTATGAGGGAATATTTTATTCTTTTTATGCTTTAGAGATTATTAGAGAAGTTGCCGCCGCATTAAATAGGAAGTCTATTGATTTGCATTTACATGTATCATGGATAAAAGATTCGTTTAAGAGTTCGTTAGTAGACGGTGTTATAATTGCTGATATTGTTGATAATGAAAAGCAATTTAAGAGATTGTTAAGAGAAAAAATCCCATTAGTAGTTTTAAATAGAAAAATTAAAGAAAAAAATATTAGTTATGTTGCTATAGATAATTTTAAAGGCGCATACGATGCAGTGGAATTTTTGATAAATCATGGCCATACCCGTATAGCTCACTTTGCGGGTGATTTGCGGGTGCAATGTGCTAAAGAAAGATTAGACGGTTATAAGTCATCTTTAGAAAAGAATAAAATAAAACTAAAAAGTAGTTATGTTAAAATTACTAATTTTTCTCGGGAAGAAGCTCGAATAAAGCTGGAAGAATTATTTGCTGAAAAAGTTTGTCCTACCGCTATATTCTGCTGCAGCGATGAAGTTGCCAGAGAAGTTTTAAATTTTGCTGAAGAAAAAGGTATAGGTATTCCTAAAGATTTAAGTCTTATTGGTTTTGATGATAATCCTCACTGTATTAATGGGAATTTAATGTTAACAACTGTAAGGCAGCCTATAAAAGAAATGACAAAGATTGCTGTAGATATACTTAGAGATATTATAAGTGGTAATGAAGTTGTTCGAAAGGTAGTTTTAGAAACTGAAATGGTTATTCGGGATACAGTAAGTTTTATTTGAATTTATATCTTTTTGTTTTATTTGTAACTATTTGAGCGTCAATATATTGTGTATAGTAAATAACCCTTCTACTATATATAGTATTTTTTCTTGACATTAATAATAAATCGTGATATAAAAAAGTAACTCAAAGATACAACTAAAAATAGTATTTTATTCCTCATTAATTAGTTTGAATTTGCCTCAAAAGGTGCAAGCAAGGATTGGAATCAGAAAGAGTTTTTAAAATTAATTTAAAATTTTAAAGAAAAGGGGGGATATGGATAATTCAATGAATTTTTCTACTAATGCAATTATTGTTTTAGAAAAACGTTATCTTAAAAAGGATAATTTCGGTCAGGTTATTGAAACTCCTGAAGAAATGTTAAGGAGGGTTGCGAAAGTGATCGCAAGTATTGAAAAGAATTATGATGCTGATGATAAAAAGATTAAAGATGTTGAAAAATTATTTTTTGAAATGATGAGAGATTTAGAGTTTATGCCGAATTCGCCTACTTTGATGAATGCGGGAAAAGAATTAGGACAACTTTCCGCGTGTTTTGTTGTTCCTATTGATGATTCTATGGCATCGATATTTGATGCTATAAAATCTACAGCTCTTATTCATAAAACCGGCGGCGGAACCGGTTTTGATTTTTCTCAGCTTAGAGCTAAAAGCAGCGTTGTTAAATCTACAGGGGGAGTAGCTTCCGGCCCGGTTTCTTTTATGAAAGTTTTTGATTCAGCTACTCAGGCAGTTAAGCAGGGGGGTACTAGACGTGGTGCGAATATGGGGATATTAAGAGTAGATCATCCGGATATCTTAGAGTTTATTAAGTGTAAAGAGTCAGAGGGAGATATCTCAAATTTTAATATATCAGTGGCTATGACAGATGATTTTATGAATAAAGTTTTAAATAAACAAAATTATCAGTTATTTGATTCTTATTCCGGTGCAGTTGTAAAAGAATTGAATGCTAGTGAGGTATTTGATATTATTGCAACGAATGCACATAATAATGGCGAACCGGGAATTGTTTTTATTGATAAAATGGATAAGGATAACCCGACACCTAATTTAGGTAAAATTGAAAGCACCAATCCCTGCGGTGAACAGCCTTTGTTAGCCTATGAAAGTTGTAATCTCGGGTCGATTAATTTAGCTAAAATGTTAAAGAAAATTGATGATAAATTTGAAGTTGATTGGCAAAAGTTAAAAACTATTACACGTGCCGCTACCAGATTTTTAGATAACGTTATAGAAGTTAATAAATTCCCTTTACCACAGATAAGAGAAAATTCTTTAAAAACACGAAAAATTGGTTTAGGTATTATGGGTTGGTCAACTATGTTAGGGTTTCAGGGGATTCCTTATGATAGTGATGATGCTATAAACCTGGCTAAAAAAGTAATGGGTTTTATTCAGAAGGTTTCCCATGAGGAGTCAATTTTTTTAGCTAAACAAAGAGGTGTTTTTCCTGCATGGAAAGGTAGTGTATGGGAAAAAAAGGGAATAAAAGTTCGGAATGCTACCTTAACGACTATTGCTCCAACAGGAACTATAAGTATTATTTCCGGCCCTACATCATCAGGGATAGAACCAAATTATTATCTTTCTTATTTTCGTAATGTATTAGATGGCGAAAAATTATTAGAAGTGGATCTTGCTTTTGAATATACAGCTAAGAAAGAAGGGTTTTATTCAAAAGATTTAATGAAAAGAATAGCTTCTGGAGAAAGTATCCAAAAGATGGATGAGGTTCCTAATAATGTTAAGAGAGTATTTAAGACGGCTATGGATATTTCTCCTTTCTGGCATATTAAAATGCAAGCTACTTTTCAAGAATTCACAGACAATGCTGTTTCAAAAACCATTAATTTGCATAATAGTGC
>JAUVUO010000117.1 GCA_030601015.1 Candidatus Omnitrophota bacterium
AAATCCAAAACAGCAAAATTTTTTATTTTACCAAAAGCCTTTAGTGCCTTAATAATTCTTAATAACGAAAAACACGCCGGCTCCAACGTAACCACATTTATTTTTAAACTGGTCAATATATCTCTAATCCTGCAAAGTTTATCCTCCTGTATTCCTACAAAAGATAGTTTCACCTTCTTTTCTTTTACGGCCTTAACATATTCATAATCCCATTCCAACTCACCTATCTTAAAAGGTATATACTTTTCTATCTCATAATTCAACGATGTTTCAATATCTTTTTTCTTCATCATCGGCATATCAAGAGGACGAAAAATGAAATCTCTATCCGATAAAGAAACATAAACTTTCTCTTCTTCAACGCCCGCATCCCTTAAAGTTTTATTTATTAAAGCCTCCCACCTGATATCCTCATTCACTAATCCGGCCTTTGCGTCATCCATAGAAGAAAGTTTATAAGTAGCTGACGAAAGTATATCTTTCCCTTGCACTACTACCGCACCCGCACTATTAGTTCCTAAATATAATCCTACTTTTTTCGATTTCATCTAATTTTTGTTACTACATTTTTTAAGCCAATCATCTATATAATCCCTATCAAAACGCCATACTTTGCCTATCTTTATGCCAACTATTTTTTTCAAATGCAGCCAATTATAAATAGTCTGTTTCTTTAAACATAAATAATCCGCCAACTCATCAACATCCATCAACCTAGGTATTCTTTTCTTTTTCATATCTCCATTATAGTTCTTTTTGTTTTTATATGTCAAGCATAATTCATCATAACTTAACCTAATTACATACTTTCTATAATAAATTACTCTAATCTATCATAATATGTAAGAATTTAGAATACTGTAAATATTATTTTAATGAAGTATCCCGCAGCAAGGGATATCGAAAGTATTTTACCGGAGCAACATCCTCGCAGTAAGCTGATGTGGAATTAAACTCAAGGCCTTTTCGACTTCCTTTGGCCTTGCAGGGGCAACTCGGCTGAAATCTTTTTCTTCAAAAAAAATTAAGTCTCATTGATTAAAAAATCAGCAGCCTTATACGATGAGCGGACATAAGAACCTGCTTTAACTTTTTTAAATCCTAATTCTAAAGCTGTTTTTTTAAAAGAAATAAATTCATCCGGTTTTACATATTTTTTCACCTTGTAATGGTTTAAAGAAGGAGATAAATACTGCCCTAAGGTAAAAAAATCACAACCAACATTTACCAAATCTTTCATAACATTTATTACTTCCTCTTCTTTTTCTCCCAACCCAAGCATAATTCCGGATTTAGTATAAACTTTACTATTACTTTGTTTTACTCTTTCTAAAAGGTTAAGCGAACTTTTATAAACAGCACCCTTTCTAACATAAGGATACAATGAAGGAACTGTCTCTAAATTATGAGCGATAACATCGGCATTGCTGGTGCTAAGTTTACTTATCAAATCCTTTTTTCCTAAAAAATCCGGGACCAAAATTTCTACTTTTTTGAAAGATCCCAAACTTTTAATTGATTCAACAGATGCTAAAAACATCCCTAACCCGCCATCATCTAAATCATCTCTGGTAGGTGAAGTTATAACAATATAATCCAAACCCAAACATTTCACAGCTTCTTTTAATCTTATAGGCTCACTTTCATCTATAATTTCCGGCTTTCCTTTTTTAATCCCGCAAAAACTACAATCCCTAGTACATATATCGCCTAAAATCATAAAAGTAGCTATCCCTAAACCGAAACACTCAGAAAGATTAGGGCACATAGATTCTTCACACACAGTATGTAATTTAAACTCTCTTAATGTTTTTTTCAATTTACCGCAATCCAAAAAATTAATCTTTTTATTAAGCCAAACCGGTTTTTTCATTTTCAATTTCCAATATCCCGTTATTTTTAACCCCGCGCTCTTTTAATTCAAATAATGCAGTTAGCATTATTTTCCCGGAGGGCCGACTCCAAAATTTCCACGGGAAAATTTGGAAAAGTCGAGCTTACCTTAGAAAAATGCAAAGGTATTATTTTATACATCGCAATTTTTACATAACTGTTTCGTTTGTTATTCATTGAGTATATAGTTTTTTTTCAAATGCATTTTTCGGGTTAATATTTCCCCTGCTTTTACCGCTTCTTCTTGAAATAAACCTTGTTCAATGAAATCGATACAAAACACTTTTTTGAAACTTTCAGCTAAAGCATTTCTTAAACCCCAATAATCTGTGCTTTTGCCTAACAGCGAGTTTAAACAATCTGTTTTAATTTTTAACTCTTTAACCCCTTTTACTGATCTTTCAATTAACCTGAAATCTATTTTTTGAGGTATACTTCCGTGTTGAAAGATAAGATTTCTTTTTCTTCTTTGAGCATTCCCCCCGATTTTTTTACCATTAACAGTTAAATCAAAAGGTTCGAAAGACGAAAAACAAAAATTCCCATATCTTTTTAAATATGAAGGCCCAATATCCTGAGCAAATTTTGCTTCTAAATTCAATCTGGAATAAAACTCAATAATAAACGAACATAAACATTTATAAGAGTCCTTTACCTTAACCGGTAAATTTAGATCTTCTGACGAACAAATCATACTATAAGTTATTTCTTCATTATGCAATATTGCGGCACCCCCTGTGATTCTCTTGATAAACGGGATATTCTGATCTTTAATTAAAACTTTATCTGGATTTTGACCATACCCTAAGGTAAGAAAAGGTTCCTTCCAACCATAAATTCTTAAAGTCGGAATTTGATATTTTAAATAATTCTCGAATATAGCCTCATCAATAGCCATATTTAAAAAACCATCATTTTTTTTATCAAGAATTAGCCGCCATTTTTTTTCCATTTTATAATTTATTAATTTAAGCCCTCACAATAATAGGAGTTGTTTCATTTTGCATCAGCCTCCTTATATATGTTATAGATATAACCCGGGACTCAACTCTTTCCTAATTTGACAAAACTTTTCTCCAAATAAACATTTATCTTTTTGAAAGGATCTAAGACTACAAACCGATAAGTATATTGACTGGACAATGATATCTATACCCCTAAAGGCATAACTTATTTTTTCACTAAAACCCGCTTCTTAAAATATGCCGAGTATTGTCAAAAATATCTTCTGTGTTTTTAAAGATTTTTATTCCTCTCCCCTAAAAATATAAACAAATAAAATATTCACCACAGAGTGCACAGAGAAAAACTAAAGCATAAAACGTTCTATTCCATTTTTCAATAATTTTACATTAAAGTTACTAAGCAAACCAACTTTTATCTTGGCTAATTTTATATAAGTTAGAAGCTGGGCTTTATGAATATCAGCTACATCTTCAACGCTTTTTAGCTCAAGAATAAGGTTTTCTTCAATTGACATATCTATTCGATAACCACAATCAAGACGTGTGCGTTTGTATTCTACCGGTAAGGAAACTTAAATTTTAAAATTTATCCCTGATAGACTTAGTTCTCTGGCAAGGCATTGTTCATAAGTTGATTCCAATAATCCCGACCTCAACGATTTATGAACCTCTATCGCATAACCGATAACTTTTTCCGTTAATTCATTTATTTTCACTCTGTGAGCTCTGTGGTAAATTCTTTCCTGTTTTTATACAATTTTTCATAAAACTTTCGACACTCCCATATGCCGCTTTCAGATTAAATTTATTTTTTGTCTTTCATCCATCTTACATTTGGCTTTCTGGCCGCATTAACTTCATCAACTCTCCTCAAAGGCGTAGTCAAAGGAGCATTTTTTAATTTTTCTAAAGATACATCTATCTCTTCATTTATTTTTATCATTATTTGGATAAAATTATCTAAAGTTTCTTTACTCTCTGTTTCTGTCGGCTCTACCATCAAAGCCTCCTTAACAATCAAAGGGAAATACATAGTGGGAGGATGGATTCTAAAATCAATCAGCCTTTTGGCAATATCTAAAGCAGAGGCTCCCCTTTCTTTTTGTTTTTCACAAGTAAACACTACCTCATGCATACAATCTTTACTGTAAGCTAATTCATAATATTTTTTTAATTTTTCTTTTATATACCTGGAATTCAATACAGAATTTTGAGCTACCCTAAGTAAACCATCTCCTCCTAACCTCAATATATACGAGTAAGCCTTTACCAACACATTAAAATTTCCGTAAAAACTTCTTACTTTTCCTATTGAATTTTTTATTTCATAATCTAAATAAAATTTATCATTTTTTTTATTCACTAAAGGGACCGGAAGAAAATCTTTTAAAATATCGCCTACACCTACGACACCCGCCCCCGGGCCTCCACAACCATGTGGAGTAGAAAATGTCTTATGAAAATTAAGATGTACCACATCAAAACCCATCAAAAAAGGTTTTACTATCCCTAAAAGAGGATTAAAATTAGCCCCATCATAATAAAGCAAACCTCCTTTATCATGAATAATCTTACCTATCTCTAGAATATTTTCTTCAAATAACCCCAAAGTGTTAGGGTTAGTAAGCATTATGGCTGCGACTTCATCATCAGCCAGGCTTCGCAATTTTTCGATATCAATAAGCCCTTCTGAGTTACTATTTACAACCACGGTATTATATCCGCACATAGAAGCCGTTGCCGGATTTGTACCATGGGCGCTATCAGGAATTATAACTTTACTTTTTTTATTACCCTTTAATTCATGAAACTTACGAATCATCAGCATTCCCGTAAACTCTCCTTGCGCACCGCTTGAAGGCTGAAAGGTAAACCTTTTCATACCTGTAATTTCACATAAGAGACATTCCAAATCATACAACAGCTCTAAAGCTCCTTGAGTCATATCTTCCCGCTGATAAGGATGTATAGAAGTAAATCCTTCCAAGCTTGCAATGGTCTCATTAATCTTAGGATTGTATTTCATCGTACATGACCCCAACGGATAAAAATTTGTGTCTACACAAAAATTAAGTTTAGCTAAATTTGAATAATGTCTTACAATATCCAACTCCCCTAGGCTAGGTAAAGAGAGCTCATCTCTTAAATATTCTTGAGACAAAACATCCTGAGGTTCTATTAAAGGAGTACCCGG
>JAUVUO010000035.1 GCA_030601015.1 Candidatus Omnitrophota bacterium
ATAATATATATGGGATAATTTTCTCACGAAAATTAAGCCCGATCAAACCACGGGGGTCATAATATTATCAAGACAATCCAGCGGACGCTAACGCGCCGTTGATTTTTGTGATATAGAAAAAATAATGAATAAATATCCAAAACGAAAACCAACCCGATTAAAAGAATATGATTATACGAACCCAGGATTTTATTATGTAACAATATGTACGGATAACCGCCAAGAATTATTTGGGGAAATTGTAGACAATAAAATTATTTTAAATGAGATCGGGCAAATTATAAAATAATGTTTAGGGATTATTGTAAATAATTTTACAAATGTTGCGATAGACATATATTGTATTATGCCCAACCATGTTCACATAATAATACAAATACGTAGGGGTTTGATTCATCAAACCCGTGATAAATCAACTAACAAATCGCAGAATAATATGAATAATCCCAATATTGATCAACCTATACCTGGCATGATAAATCATACACCCTACAGATTGGATGTTAATGAAAAATCCCAAAACAACATTGGGGAAAATTGCACACCATTTCAAGGCACGTGCAACAAAAATAATATATGATTCCAGCAAAGATAATTTTAAATGGCAACGCTCATTTTACGATTATATTATTCGTAACAACCGATCATTAAACAAAATACGTGAATATATAATAAACAATGCCTCAACCTGGGATAAGGATGAACATAATCTAAACAATAAAAATCATATCAAACCAATCGCAGCTAAATGCAGGAGGAGTAAAAATAGATTTGATTTTATTGAAAATTTCCTTATAATATTTTAAAATGGTTAAAAATAAAGAAAATATTTTAATGATTATTAAAAAAAACCAAAATGACATTGAAAATTTTGGTGTTAAAAGACTCGGTCTTTTTGGTTCATTTGTACGAAAACAACAGAAGACAACAAGCGATATAGATTTACTTGTTGAATTTTATCCTGAGAAAAAAAACTTTGACAACTTTGTTCATCTTTCTTTTTTACTCGAAACATTGCTCGAACGCCATATTGAATTGGTAACTCCCGAATCATTAAGCCCTTATATTAAATCAAACATCATAAATGAGGTCGAATATGTCATTTCCAGGAGCTGAATATCTTTATCATATACTAGATGAAACAAAATATATATTAACCCAAACTAAAAGATTGGAGAAAGAATTTTTTTTGGAAAATGAAACATTACAAAGAGCATTTGTTCGTAGTATGGAAATTATTGGAGAAGCCACAAAAAATACCTCTAATAGTTTAAAATAAAAATATACCCACATAGCATGGCGAGATATGGCTGGAATGCGAGATGTATTAATACATGATTATTTCGGCATAGATTATGATATTGTGTGGGATGCCGCTATCAACAAAATCCCTTTTCTTCGCAATGCGAATATTTAGGTAAAAGTAAAAGATAAAGAGAGGGGTGTACATTACTTGTTATGAAAATAAAAAAAGAAACAAATAATCTGATTCAAATTGAAAAATTTCCTCTTCATATAGGAATATTTGGTTGGTCTTGTTTGTTAGTTGTTTTAGGGCGGATAATTTATCTTTTTTTAAAAGGGATGCATCAAGAAACTCAGGTGTTTATTCTTTTCATCGCCTTCTTGATATTTTTCTTTGGAGGCTCTGCTTTTGCAAAAAAGGAAGTTTTTATTATAAAAAAAGATGAAAAAAAGATTTATTGGTCTCGCAAAGGAATATTTGGAATAAAAAAAGGAAGTATTCTGTTTGATAAAATAAAAGATGTTATCATACAAAAAACATATACTAATTTATGTTTCCGATATCGCGTTGCTATAGAAACAATCGACGGAATAATCCCTGTATCACAAGTTTATTCTTCTGGTACAGAAGAAAATTGTAAAGAAATAAAAGATAAAATAATAAAAATTATTTCATAATAATTCAATCAACCGGATTTTTCCCGCGGCTAAAGCCGCTCCAAAAACCGCTCATTTCAAATGATTGATTTAAGATTGTCTCTCCTCTTTGTATAACGGGTAAATATGTGCCCACGTTTTACCTACTCTGCCTTCCTGCAGACAGACGGCAGGTAGAAATTCAATTATAGATTTTTCTTTGAAAAATCTAAGTTTTATTAAAGGGAAAGTATGAAAATCTTAGGTTTTTATATGATAAATTGTTAACGAAGGAAATAATTTAAATTATGCGTCTTAATTCTTTTATTGCCAAATGCGGGTATGCTTCACGAAGAAAGGCTGATATCCTTATATTAGACGGGATGGTAAAGGTAAATAATGTTAAAGTTTATGAGCCGTTTATCAATGTCTCAGAGAAAGATAATATTACAGTAAACGGTAAAATTGTAAGTCTCAAAAAACACGTATATTTTTTATTTAATAAACCAAAAGGGGTGACAACTACTCTTTCTGATAGGTTTGCTGAGAAAAAAATAATTGATTTTTTCCCTGAAGAATTTAAAGGAATCTTTCCTGTAGGACGGCTTGATAAGGATTCTTCCGGTTTGATTCTTATGACTAATGATGGCGGTTTATGTCATAAAGTGACTCATCCTAAATTTCTTATTGAAAAGGAATATTTAATATTTTTAAAAGGAGTTTTTACGGATAAAGATGGTGTTAAGGTGAAAAAAGGAGTTATTGACGGTGATGATTATTTGAAAGTTAACAGTGTTGAGGTTATAAAAAATAAAAAATTCGATACGGTTTGTAAAGTAGTAGTAAATGAAGGGAAAAAAAGACATTTAAGACGTTTATTTAAAAAGGTGGGATTTGAAGTCAAAGAATTAAAGAGAATAAGGATTGCAGGCCTCGAGTTGGGCCGGCTGAAGCCGGGTGAATTTAAAATAATGAGTCGTAGCCAGTTAAAAATATAGTCTTTTTTTAACATAATCAGGTTATAAAGCCTGTTAATAGAAAATTGTTGTATTTTTGGATTGAAAAGTAAAGAGTTAATGTTACTATAATATAAGTTTAGGTATTTAAATATAGGCATATGAGTAAAAATGACTATAAAACAATTTTTTTAGATAGAGACGGAGTAATTAATCAATCTCCGGGAGATGAGCGTTATGTCAATAATTATAAAGAGTTTAAATTTATTGATGGAAGTATTGAAGGTATAAAGACGCTTTATGAAAAGGGATATAAAATATTCATTATATCTAATCAGGCAGGAGTTTCTAAAGGGCTTTATACGGAAAAAGATTTAGAAGAAATAAACGGTTTAATAATAAAAGAATTGGAAAAATATAAAGTTTCGTTATCGGGTATATATTATTGTACTCATCATCCTGAGGCTAATTGTAATTGTAGAAAACCTAAAACCGGATTATTAGAAAAAGCAGTAACCAAGTTAGGAGTAAAACCGAAATATTCTTTTTTTATAGGGGATACTTTTAAAGATATGAAGGCTGCGGTAAAATTTGGAGCTAAGGCTGTTTTGGTTCTTTCAGGGAAAGAGAAAATAGCTAATCGTGATAGTTGGGAGTTTGAGCCTGATTATATATTTGAAGACCTTTTAACGGCAGCAACGTACATATCTTCTAATTATGAATAAAATATTAATTGTTTATGCGAGTTTTGGTGAAGGGCATAAAAGAGCAGCCTATGCTTTGGCAGATTCTGTTGAATCATCCTGTAAAGATCTTTTAGATTTTACCCATCCTGTAATAAAAAAAATATATTCACTAAGTTACAGGTTAGTGACTCAGTATTTATCCTCTCTTTGGCGTATAACATTTTTTGTGGCCAAAGGTAATTTTTTTTCCTTCTTAATAAATAATGTTCATAAGGTAATTTTTTTCCCTTTATTTAAATATTTGAATGAAACCCGGCCTAAAATAGTTGTATTTACTCATTTTTTTCCTTCAAGCCTTATCTCAATAGTTAAGGATAAACTTAATATAAAAATGGTTTCGGTAGTTACAGATTTAAGAGTTCATCCTTTATGGGTGGATAAGAGTGTAGACCATTATTTTGTAGCTTTAAGTATTACAAAAAATGATTTAATTAAATTAGGGATTGATGAGAATAAAATTATTTCAGGATATGTTCCTTTAAGGGAAGGTTTTACGAAAACCTACTCAATTGAGAAAATGCGGGATAAGTTTAGTTTGGGGGTTAAGCCTTCAATCCTCTTTGTTTCTACATTAAGAGGCCGAGTCCCGTTTTTTAAATCATCAATAGAAAAGTTTATTAAAGAATTTAATGTTTTTGTTATTTACGGTAAAAATAAAAAGTTAAAACGGTATCTCGAAAAAAATAGTTCGGCGGCGCTTAGGGCTTTTTTATTTTATGAAGAAATTTGGGAATTGGTTTTTTTAAGCGCGGTCATAATCACTAAACCCGGAGGTTTAACAATATTTGAAGGTATTTATAATAGGAAACCTTTTATTTTCACACATTATATACCAGGACAGGAAAAAGAAAACATGGATTTATTGATTAAACATGGGATAGCAAGATTTGTTAGGACTGAGTCGGAATTAATAGAAGCAATTAAGTATTTTGGTAAAAAAAGCGATGATATTAGAGATAATTATCCGATAAAGATTGAAGATATTCGCCTGCCTTTTAAAGAATTAATACAAGAATTAAGTAATGCCTAAAATTGCTAAAGTAGCCATTCCGCTTGCTTTAAATAAAGAGTTTGATTATTCTTTTTCTTTAAAATTAAAGATCAAAAAAGGAATGAGGGTATTAGTTGATTTTAAAGGAAAAAAAATGTTGGGGGTGGTCGTTGATACATCGAATTATTCTAGGATAAAAAATTTAAAGCCTATTTTGGATAGCCTCGATACAAGCCCGTCTTTAACTGAAGAACAAATATGTTTTGCCCACTCATTAAGTGAATCTTATCCGTATTCTCTCAGTGAATTCGTATTTATGTTTTTACCTCCTTATTTAAAAAAGACTAGAAAAATTGATTTTGACGAGCCTTTTGAAGCAGCAATCCATCTTCAAAATAAACCGAAGAAGGTGTTTTTGAAGGCAAATACTTTTTTGAAAAGGTATGAATTCCTCAAAAGTTCTATTGAAGAAAAGCTGAAGGAAGGTTCGGTTCTAATATGTTTTCCTCAAATGTCATATTTAATGAATGCGAAAAAAATTTTGGAAAAAGATTTTTCTGGAAAAATAAATATAATGCATAGTCAACAAGGGGAAAAAGAACTTTATTCAGTTTGGGCCAAAACAAGAACAAAGTCTTTAATATTAGGCACAAGAGTTTCAATATTTTACTACCCCAGAGATTTAACACAGTTAATAGTTGAAGAAGAGAATAATCCTTATTATTTCCAGGAGGAAAAGCCTTTTCATAATCTTTTAGATGTTGCGATGACCCTTTCAAATATTAAAGGTGTGGATTTATTATTAAGCGGGGATAATTTATCTCTAAGTTCTTATCAACTTGTTAAGGAAAAAATTATTTTTTTAGAAGACCGGGGGGGGGATGCTAAAAAGATAGACATAATAAATATGTCTAATTTTAGTGTTAAAAGGTTGATTGGCCCAGTATTGATAGAATTAATACAACGTTCGGTTAGAAGTAAGAAAAAAATAGTTATATTGTGGAATAAAAAGGGGTTTTTTAGAACTATTTCATGTACGAACTGCGGGTATGTTGTTAAGTGCGGTAATTGTTCGGGATTATTACAAAAAATTCCAAATGAAAATGAAGGAGTTTGCCCTTATTGTAAAAAAAAAGAGAGTTTTCCAAAAACCTGCGGTAATTGCAAAAACGGATATCTTAAGGAAAAAGGTTTTGGAATAGATAGAATTGGGTATAGCTTAAAAAAAATTTTCCCGGATGTGAAGATAGATGATTTTGAGAATATGAATAGTAATACCCAGATAGTTTTGTCGACATCAAAAATTTTAAGTTATCTTTATGAACAGGGGAATTTCGATGTGGGATTAGTTATGGATACGGACTTGCTGTTGGCTAGGCCGGAATATGATTCAACTTTTAATTTATATATTTATCTTAAAAAACTTTCCTTTTATTTTAAAGATTCTTTATATGTTTTTACGAATAATAAGAATTATTATCTTTTTGAATCTTTAAATAAAGAGTGGGCCAATTTTTATGATTTAGAGTTAAACCTTAGGTTTGAATCCAATCTTCCTCCTTTTGGATTGATAGCTAAAATTATATTGAGAAGCAAAAATGAAATTACTCTTTTAAAAAAGGTAAAATTTTTATATAATAAATTGCAGAAAAAGGGAATGGAAGTGTATGGTCCGTTTCAAGAACACCCTTATAAATTAAGGGATAAATTTAGATATTCGCTTATAATTAAGGGAAAGAGAGACCTTGTCTCAAGAAAAATGATTAAGGAAGAGATTAAGGGTATCAGAAGCAGTTCATTTCAATTAGCTGTTGTATTTAAATAATATGTCCGGAGAGATGAAATTTGTATATTTTGGGAGTTCTGAGTATTCTAAAGGAGTATTACGCTATCTTTATGATGCAGGATATAAGCCTTCACTTATTGTAAGTAAACCGGATAGGCCTAAAGGCAGGGGGTTAAAATTTTTACCTACGGAAGTTACTTTATTCGCGGTAGATAAGAATATACCTTTGATTAGACCGGAATCTTTAAAGGATAAAACTGTAGAAAAAAAATTAGCTATTGAAAAAGCTGATTTTTTTTTGGTTGCCGATTACGGCATTATAATACCAACAGATGTCTTAGATATTCCCCAAATACATTCATTATGTGTCCACCCATCATTGCTTCCTCGTTACAGAGGCCCGTCTCCTATTGAATATACGCTGATGAAGGGAGATGCGGTCACCGGAGTTACAATTTTTGAAATAAATAAATTGGTGGATGCCGGTGATATAATTTTTCAAAAGGAGGTAAAGATTGGACCGGAAGAAAATTATTTCACACTGAGACAAAGATTGGCAGAAGAAGGAGCAGTTTTATTGATTGATACTTTGAAGAATATAAATAAAAGAGAATATAGTCTGACTCCGCAAGATCAAAAAAAAGTAACAATGACTTACAAATTAAAAAAAGAAACCGGTAAAGTTAATTGGGATTTTTCTGCCGGAGAAATAAACAATTTAATAAGAGCTACTCTGGGTTGGCCTTCCGCGTATACTTGTTACAAAGATAAGAGGATTAAGATATTATCCGCGTATATAATTGATGAACAAAATTCTGCTTCTCCTGGCACGATTGTTAATGTTAATAAAAAAGGTATTGGAGTAGCGACATCTGATGGAGTTTTGGTAATTAAAAAAGTGAAACCTGAAGGGAAAGGAGAGATGGATGCCTGGGCGTTTGTTTGCGGGCATAGAGTTAAAGAAGGTGATGAATTCCGCGATTAATGGAATTGTCGCAAAATGCGACATTCCTTGATTGCACAGATTGAAAATATTTTTTTGTTGGTACAATTAATTGCTTAAATCAGGAGTTGACCGTATTATTTAAGAGCTCCATAATGAAGAGATGGTAAAAAAAAGTTTTCAGATTATTTTTTCAGGGGTGGTTCAGGGTGTCGGTTTTCGTTTTACTGCCCGAAGTTTAGCTCTTAGATATGGGGTTAAAGGGTGGGCTAAAAATTTATCTGACGGACGGGTAGAAGTAAGGGCTGAAGGACTTTCCGGTAATGTGGTAAAATTTTTAGATATTTTGAAAGAAACATTCGAGTGTAATATAACAGATTGTCAATTAGAAGAGTTTCCATCAGAACAAGGTTATGATGATTTTCAAATAATTTTTTAATGTACCTCCTAGTTTTTTAATTATTTTGGGAGGGAATTGAATCCGGATATCTGTAATATAACATTAACGAGTGTGAAAATATAAGATGAAGTATGGTATATTTTCTGATGTTCATGGAAATTTAGAAGCTTTTGAGTCGGCATGTGATTACTATGACAATTGTAAAATAGATAAATTTATTTTTTTAGGTGATATTGTCGGTTATGGAGCAAATCCCAGAGAATGTATTTCATTGTTGAAAAAATTAAAACCTGTATTAATTGCCGGAAATCACGATTTTGCTGTACTTAACAAAATAAGGTTAAATTTTTTTAATCCTTACGCGAAAGCCGCTATAAAGTGGACAAAAAAACAGTTAAAGTTTGAGGATTTTAAATATCTTAATAAATTTGAGCTTATATATGAAGAAGATAAGTTTATTGGGGTTCAGGGGAGTTTAGCTAATCCTGAAAAATTTTATTATATTAATGATAAAAACGAAGCTTTGATTAATTTTAATTGTCTAAAAAAAAATATATGTTTTGTGGGGCATTCTCATAGAATGGGAACATATGAATTAAAAGAAGACGGCAGTATTTTATATATTCGTTCTAAGTATATAAAACTTAATTGTAATGCGAAATATATTGTTAATGTCGGAAGTGTAGGCCAACCTAGAGATGGGGATCCTAAGTCTTGTTTATGTATCTATGACAATGTAAAGGATGATGTAGAATTTTTCAGATTAGAATATGATATAAAAAAGGCGGCAGATAAAATAGTTTTAAACGGCTTGCCTTTAAGGTTAGCTGATAGATTGTATGAGGGGTATTGAAGGATAGAAGGTTATCGGGTTTAACGAGTTTACGGGTTAATGAGTTAAAAAATAAAAAAATAGAATGCCTGTAGGGTGCGGGCCTTGCGTCCGCCCGAGTCAAAAAGACAAGGAAAAAGGGATATATGGGAAAAATCAGAAATGAGTTATAAATGTTATAGTTGCGAGGGAATATGACCAATAGTCAACCTCAAACCTATATAGGCCATCGTCAGAGGATAAAAGCTAAGTATAAAGAATCAGGTATAGACGGCTGGTTGGATTATGAGGTGTTGGAGTTGGTCCTTACCTTTACTATCGCGCGAAAAGACACAAAGCCGATGGCTAAAGAATTAATGAAACGATTTAAAACCATCAATGGTGTCTTGGATGCTGGCAGAGAACAACTTGAAAATGTGCCGGGAATATCAGAACATGTTTTTTTGTTGTTTAGTTTACTAAAGGATATTGCGATTCTTTATCTAGAGAATGGGCTGCATAATAAAGACCTACTTTCATCTCCCGAAGCAGTATATGATTATTTGAGAGCGTCTTTAAAGGGTTGTGTTGATGAAGAATTTAAAACAATTTTTTTAGATAATCGAAATCAGCTGTTGGCTATTGAAACACTTCAAAGAGGCACAGTTAACAAGTCCGTAGTGTATCCGCGAAAGATTGTAGAGAGAGCCCTGTATTATCATGCGGTCAGTGTTATTATCGCTCATAACCATCCCGCGGGAACATTAAAACCATCACCGGAAGATTGCTCGGTAACAAAAGTTATTAAGGATGCGCTTAAGACTGTTGAGATTAGTTTGTTGGATCATATTATAAT
>JAUVUO010000222.1 GCA_030601015.1 Candidatus Omnitrophota bacterium
AATCAAAACAACCTTCCAGAAACAAAACAGACATATAAACGTCTTTTAAAAGGTGTTATTCAAAAAGCGAAACTAAACGATTAATAGATTGTTTCATCGTGGCGGAAATATTTGATGTATTAAAAAAAGAAAGAATCATTTAACCAAGAAAGATTTGAGGCAAATCTTAATAACTTCCTGAAATACCAGGAGAAGAAGAATAAAAAAATACGATAGCGATCGTTTCATGACCATATACCGTTAATAAAATAAGGAATATACTATAATATTTCCCTTAGCTTTCTGAGTTCAAAGACCCTTGGCTATAAAATTTTAGTTGACTTTGGGATAACACAGGGAAACTAATTTTAAACCGAGTTCCCTTCCCTTCTTCACTTTCACCCTCTATTTTACCCTTATGTCTTTCAATAATACGATAGCTTATAGACAAGCCTAACCCCATCCCACCATTGGGAGATTTGGTAGTAAAAAAGGGATTGAATATATGACCCATATTCTCTTTAGAGATACCGCACCCTGTATCTTTAAAAATCATTTCTACATTTTTCTTATCTCTACTTACAGATGTTCTCACTATTAGTTCTCCCCCCTTTGAATCGACTAAAGTATCAATGGCATCTCTCGCATTGGTTAATAGATTAAGGAATACTTGCTGGAGCTGGTTGGCATCACCTTCTATTTTTGGCAATTCCGCACCTAGAGACACATTGAGTTTTATATTACGAACTTTTAGCTGTTCATTCACGAGCATTAATGAATCTTGAATAGGCTTGTTAATGTCAATTGCCTGCATTATGAATTTAGATTTTCTGGAAAATGAACGAACATTCTGGATAATCTTATCCATCCTATCTGCTTGCTCAATTATTTTCTCTAAATCTTTTCTTAAAGGAGAGTTATCTTTTATATCAATCAAAGCTGCCTGGGAAAAACCTTTAATCCCTGTTAAAGGCTGATTGAGCTCATGAGATATGCCTGCGGATAGCTGGCCCATAGCAGCCATTTTGCTTGTCTGAATAAGTTCTTCCTTGGTTTCCTGGAGTTTCTGATAGGCAACTTCTAAATCTTTTTTTGCCTTCACATATTCACCAATATCCGTAAAAAAACCAACATAACACTTCTTTCCGTCTATTAAAGTTGTTATAGTGTTCGCATTTGTATAAATTACACTTTGATCTTTTCTTATACAAGGGATAAATTCTTTTATTTTTTTTTCATCTCTTGATTGAGCCTCATAATCAGATAATATATATGCTAAATCATTTTTTGAGTGAATATCACTTATTCCTAACTCTAACATTTCTTTTCTGGAATACCCCAACATTTTACAAATAGCCAGATTAGCATGCTTAAACTGTTTTGTTTCAAAATCTGCTACGAGTACACCCTCAGCAGCCGTTTCGAATAATGTTCGAAATCTCTCTTCGGATTGTTTTAATTTTTTCTCTGCCTTTTTACGCTTGGTAATATCCGCATCCAATCCTCTGTAGCCACGCAAATTCCCATTTTCATCAATCATAGGGACTCCGCTTGTTGAGAGCCAGACTACACTGCCATTCTTATGCATATTACGGTTTACAAATTCACGAATAAGCTTCTTCTTATGAAATTGCTCAAACGCCGTCTTTCGTTGTTCCTCCCGCTCATCAGGATGAAATAACTCATAAAAATATTTATTGAGCATCTCTTGTGGCGTATATCCTAAAATTTTCTCAACAACGCCAGTCACATAAGTATACTTGCCATTAGCATCAACTTCCCAAGCCCATTCCAAAGCATTCTCTGTAATATCACAAAATCTTTTATTACTCCTACGAATTTCCGCTTCAAATTTCTTGCGTTCGGTGATATCCCGGGCAATAGCCAAAAAAATCCGCTGGCCGCCGCTTACAAAACGATTCGCGGCAATTTCCGCGACTAAATGTACCCCGTCTTTCCTCTTTAGCTTAATCTCGAACAATCTTTTTTCTACCAACTTATCCAACATTTTCAAAAATACTTCATATCCTCGAAAATTAGCAAAAATATCCTTCATAGTCATTTTCAGCAGCTCTTCTTTACTATAGCCAAGTAATTCACAACCTTTTTCATTGATATCAATAAACTTTTCCGCCTCATCAATCAAAAATATAGCATCTTTGGCCTTTTCAAAAAAAACATGATACTTTTGTTGTGACTCTCTCAAAATCTCTTCTGTTTTTATTTTTTGCGCCTCATATCGGGTAATATCCTTAAATTCCTCAATTATCCCTCTTATTTCACCCTCAGGCCCCAGAAAAGGCTTTGAATCAATAATACATATAATTTTTTCACCATTAGCGCGTTTTTTTTCTATTAAAAATTCCGTATATTCTTCCCCGCCAATAATACTTTTTAACGCGCAAGAAGGAGTATTACATTCGCTATGATTAAATACCTGATAACATTTTTTATTTAAAACTTCCCCTTTTGTTAATCCCGATAAAGCTAAAAATGTGTCATTATATTTAATTATATTAAAATCGTTATCAATAATAAGTTTACCATTAGCTGAAATATTAAATATTTGGTCTAATTCTACACAAAGATCCCTAATAATTAAGTTTTTCTTTTCAATATATTCATTTAAAATATTGATAATAATCGCGATAATTATAAATATAAAAACTCGGAATATATCTTGTGCTATCGAAATATTGGGAATAAACAAAAAATGGCTTACAACAATAAATAATCCCAAAAATGCGCTTATAAATACTCCCTTCTTTTTCCACCAAATTGATGACAAAACAATAGGAATATAAAAAAGATGAGTAAATAAAATGC
>JAUVUO010000198.1 GCA_030601015.1 Candidatus Omnitrophota bacterium
TACCATGGCCTCTAAAATCAAAACTAATTACATCATATTTTTTAGCAAACATTTGAGCTATTTTTTTAAACAAATAAGTATCTTTGTTATTATAAAACCCATGAGCTAATATTATCACATCAGGACAACCATTTTTATAATGATCAAGAACTATTTTATGATTGTCTTCCGTTAAAGCAGTTAAATTCTTTTTTATCATATACCCTCTTCTTTAATGTCTTCACCGTCTATTATTGACTTATATTTTGAATAAAAGAATGAACCGATAAGAAGAACTGTTCCTAAACCTAAGAATGAAATAATTTTATAAGTTATACTCAGGCCTGCAATATCCAAGATAAATAATTTTACAATCACTATCATAAAAAACACAAGTCCGGCATACCTATAACTTTTATTTTTAAACATAAAACCCAAAAACAATAAAATAAACCCTTCTATCCCCCAAATAAAAGAATACAATTGACTAGGAAACTCAACCGGCACAATAAAAAAAGTAAAGAATAGCCCTACCCAAGTAAAAAAATTAAAAGATATTTTTTTTTGATCTTCTGTCAAATATTCACTACTATTTTTAAGACGCAGGCCGCTTATATAAAATGATGAGATGGCTATCAAATAGGCCAAAAAATTATTTGAGAACCCTAATCTCATATTATTACTCCACTGAAAAGAACCAAATCCGTAAAGTAAAAATATTGCCAATATAACAGTAGTAATCATAGAAAAAATACGGCAATTATTTTTTTTCTTGAACAATCCCAACTCGTTCAAGCCAAACATAATTAGTGTCATAACTAAAATCCTGGCGATTCCTGTGAATTCCCATAATACAGTTAAAATCAGGGATACATAAGCAAGCCCATAAAAAATATTTATATTTTTCCCTTCATTTTCAGCAAGTATATTTTTGTTTTGTCTTAGTCTCACCCCGCATAAAACTGAAACTAGGGTAAACAAGGCACCTACACAAAAATATTTAGACACTCCTAACAAAATCGGGGTTCTGCTTCCAAAAAACAAAAATATACATTCCAGGAAAGAAATAATAATTATAACAAGAGAAAAAATTCTATATTTACGATTTTTTAACCGTATTCCGACTTCCGTTAACACAAATCCTTCCACCATAAAGATTAAAACTTCACTTATACCGGTGAATTTCAAAAATATACCATAACTAATCAATGATAATCCCAAGATTATATCCATCCCTTTATTACAATCGTCTTTGTTTAACGCGCGAATACAGATATCTTTTATAAAATAAACAGCGCCGATAAAAACAACTATCATCCAATTCCATTGAGGCTGATACAAGACTGCCGTCATCTGAATCAAAGGCAAAAACATAAACGCATTTATCAAATTAACAGAATAGGTTGTGGGTTTCATCTTGTTTTGATTAGGCAAAAATAAATATGGGCCAAATGAAAAAATAAACCAATAAACAAATAAAAACAAATAATGAATGCTCAAGTTGGAAGAACTCAAAGGATTAAGCCCATTATATAATTTAGGGTATATCCAGAAAAGATGGCTCAGATAAACTCCAAAAACACCTAAAAAACAAACGCCATCCCAACATTTTTTATAAGCAAGATATAAAATTGTAAAAGCTAAAAGAAGTCCCGCAAAAAGAGTAAATACTGACAGCGTGTTCAAAAGCATTGTAATAAATCCTAAAACATAAGCCATTGAAATCAGCCCACGCGAATTATATTTTAACGATTCTATAATTATCAAAACTACAATACCCAAAAGAAGAATAAAATCTAATACAGGATTAAAAATAATTTTTAAGGATTGTATATGATGCATTGCATACACAACAAAATACAACAAACCCCAGCCTCCTCCGAGAACACTAATGGAATAATTTTTATAAGTATCCTTTTTGAATAAATATTTACCTAAAAATATCAAACCAGAGCTTACAACCATCCCTAAAACACTTCTCCCGATCGGATTCGATAAATATTCTTTTACAGCATTGCCTACCAAAAATGCCATACCCAGAACAAAAATCGTTATACCTAACTTATGCATCCAAAACTTTCCTATTCTTGATTCTAATCCTTCTTTTTTCTTTGGTTTTTCTAAATAAGAATCTTTGTAATCAATACTCTTAACTTCCGGCTTAACCTCCTGATTATCATTCTCAAGTTCTTTACTATCTTTTATATTTTGATTATTTGAAATAATGTGCTGTTCTAAACACTGTTTAAAATTATCATTTTTTTGTTTTAAATCTTTGGTTTCCTGATTTGAATAGACATGCCCCTTCTTGAATTTATCCTCTAATATTTTAACCCTATAATTTATGCTATGTAATTCTTCCTTTATGCTTTCCAACTCTTTAAAATCTCCGCTATTTACAGATATTTCATAAATGATATTACCGATTTTTTCTATTGTAACTATATAGCCATATTCTCTAAGTTTACCAATAATCATATCTAACACTTGATTACTTGTATTTTTTATTTTAATTTGAGGGTTATCTTTTAGCAATAATTCAGTTTCTTCATAACAGTATCCTGTTATAGACCGTATAATTTCCAGAACCCTATTATCCTTATATAATAAGTTTAAACCTTTAATAGCTATAATAATATTATCCATTCTCTTCCTCCTCAATCTTGTTACCTTCAACAAGGTCAATCGCAATAGCTTTAATTTTTTTGAGATCTAATTTTCCGCTGCCCAACAAAGGAATCTCCTTTACCCGATAAAAACTGTCTTTTTTAGGAATCCAAAGTTTAGGAATGTCAGAATTCTTTAAATTTTCCCATAAACTATTAACATCAAGATCGCCTTTATAAAGAACAATTAACTTTTCTCCTTTCTTTTCATCAGAAACCGAAGTTACAGCACAAAGCGGTTCTGATATATTTAATATCCTAAATATCTCTTCTTCCACTTTTATGTGAGGAACCATCTCCCCTCCAATCTTACTGAACCTGCTCAACCGGCCGGTAATATGAATAAATCCGTCGTCATCAATAGTTCCAATATCCCCGGTAACATACCAACCCTCTTTAATTACTTCTTTTGTTTTTTCAGGTAGGTTCAAATAACCTTTCATAACATTAGGGCCTTTTACCATAAGTAACCCTTCCGTATTATAAGGAAGCCTCTCTAAATTATCTTCAGATACAACTTTTACCGCAACCCCCGGTATTGGCTGGCCGACCTTACCCTGTTTATAACGAATTTGTTTAATTCTTTTATCTTCACTAATATAATCCGGCA
>JAUVUO010000069.1 GCA_030601015.1 Candidatus Omnitrophota bacterium
GTTAGGTTATCTTTTTACCCGGATGTTTCCAATGTTATTGTTTCTTTCAAAGAATTAAATAATCCTGAAATACGTTCGTTTAGAATTGATGAGGCTAAAATATTAGAAGAAGAAATAGAAATAGTTTAATCAATGAGACTTAATTTTTTTCGAAGAAAATGATTGCAGCCGAATTAACCTGAGACCAAAGGGGGCTTGGGTTAAATTTGCGGGGCAGTTCATTAATATTTATGTATATTTTTGATAAGTTATTATAGTTTTCAAAATTGCGCGGAAGGGGCCAATGGTAAATATTTATTTAAACGGTAAGAAAAAAGATATTGAGGAAGGAATGAATATCTCGGATTTACTATTTGTTAATAGAATTAGGCCGGAAGTTGTGGTTGTTGAGGTTAATGAGAAAATAATTGAAAGGAATAAATATAAAGATACTATTTTAATTGCTGATGATAAAGTGGAATTTGTTTACTATATGGGTGGAGGTGAAAGGGAATTAGGCCTGGTGAAACATGTTTTAGAGTTTATAGGTAATAAATACACCTTTGATTAAGCTTAATAAGGTTGTTAAACCGGAGACGGCCGCGATACTTGCAAAAGCGGAATTTATTTTGTAGAAGGAGAAATATGGAATTAAGAGAGGATCAGCTTGAGAGATATTCCCGGCAAATGTTTTTGCCGAATATAGGTGGAGAAGGACAGAAAAAGATTTTAAATGCTAAAGTTTTAATAATAGGTGCCGGAGGCCTTGGCTCGCCTTGTGCTTTGTATTTGGCTTCTGCCGGGGTAGGGGGAATTGGCCTTGTGGATTCCGATGTAGTTGAGTTAAGCAATTTGCAAAGACAAATAGTGCATTCAACTGAGGCTGTGGGTAAATCCAAAGTTGAATCCGCAAAAAAAACTATAAATGGTATTAATCCGGATGTTGAAGTTGTTTTATATAATTTTCGTGTTACTTCACAAAATATTTTAAATGTGATTAAAAATTATGATATAGTTGTTGACGGTTCAGACAATTTCCCAACTAAATATTTAGTAAACGATGCTTGTGTTTTAGCTAATAAACCCTTATCTCATGGTGGTATGTCTAAATTTGACGGTCAATTGACAACTATTTTGCCGCGGCAGAGCGCTTGTTATAGGTGTTTTTTTCCTGAACCTCCGCCTCCTGGGCTTGTTCCTGATTCTCAGGAAGCAGGAATATTGGGGGCTGTTGCCGGAGTAATAGGGACTCTTCAGGCTAATGAAGTTTTGAAGTTTATACTAGGTGTTGGTAATCTTTTAGCGGGGAAACTTTTGGTGTTCAATTCTTTGGATGCGAATTTTAGGCAGGTTAAAGTTCCTAAAGACCCAAATTGTCCATTATGCGGAGATAATCCCAGTATTACAGAATTGATAGATTATTAATGGTTTTGTAGGTTAAAAAATCAGCAGAATAAATTCAAAGAAAACAAGAAAATGTTTTTAAAAAAATAAAATAAAAGTTGAATCAATAACAGGGAGTATAGTTGAATAAAAATAATTAGTTGTATAATTTTTTTTAAAATGGGAGAGAAGAAAAAGTGAAGGTTTCAGCTAGAACTAGGTATGGGGTTAGGTTAATGCTTTTTTTGGCTTTTAATTATGGGAAGGGCACTGTGTTTTTAAAAGAGATTGCTGAAAAAGAAGATATTTCCGAAAAATTTTTGAGTCAAATAATTATCCCTTTGCGGGGAGTGGGGCTTGTTAATTCCATTCGCGGAGCGCATGGAGGGTATATGTTGAGTAGGCCTCCGGGGGAAATAACTATAAAAGATATAGTGAAAGTGCTGGATAAAGATTTAAATTTTGTTAAAATTAATGAGAAAGATGTGTATTTTTCAAAAAAGACTGTTGCTTGCGTTAATCAGCTTGTATGGAGTAAATTAGAGAAAAGTATCTCCGAAACCCTTGAAGCCATTTCTCTTAAGAGTATTGTGGATAATTATAGGGATAATGAAGATAATAATTTAATGTATAATATTTAATTTGCTAAAAAGTTAATAAGCTTTATCCTTATTTAAGGAATAAAATTTTAAATTTTAGAAATAATAATATATATGATGGTTAATGAAAAAGAAGTTAGAGTATGGTAAGAAGAAGAGTCATTAAGATAAATTCAGATAAATGTATCGGATGCGGAGAGTGTATTCCTGATTGTCCTGAAGGAGCTTTACAATTAATAGATGGAAAGGTTCGTTTGGTTAATGATTTGTTTTGTGATGGGTTGGCCGCGTGTATCGGCAGTTGTCCGTATGATGCTATTACTATAGAAGAAAGAGAGGCTAAAGAATATGATGAGAGAAAAGTGATGGAGGTTCCCTGCTGTAGAGGATTCCTTAAGTTAGTCAAAGATGCTATAAAACTAGCGAAAAGACATATCCCGTTTAAATGTATTGTAGTGGGTATTAATGGGGAAATAATTTTCGAGAAAGCAATTGAATAAGCATAAATCCGTCAAATAATATGGTTAAGGAATCTAAAATAAAAGCGGTAGCGGCATTTTCCGGAGGATTAGACAGTATTTTAGCTGTTAAGATTGTGATGGATCAAGGTGTAGATGTTATTGCTTTAAATTTTAAAAGTTTTTTTTGCAGGGATGATAAATCTAATAAAGGCAGTGCCGGTTCATCTATTAACAGGGCGGCCGGCCATTTGGGAGTAGAGTTTAAATCTATTGATTTAGGGAATGATTATCTTGAGATGGTAAGAAATCCAAAATATGGTTATGGTAAAAATGTAAATCCTTGTATTGATTGCAGAATTTTTGAGTTTAAAGCTGTCAAAAAAATTATGAACGAAATAGGGGCGGCTTTTGTAATTACAGGAGAAGTCTTAGGGCAAAGGCCTATGTCTCAGCACAGAAGGGCTTTGTATTTGATAGAAAAGGCAGCTGGGTTGGAAGGCTTTATTCTAAGGCCGTTATCCGCAAAACTTTTTTCTCCTACTATTCCTGAAAAAAAAGGTTGGGTCAATAGAGATAATTTATTGGATATTTCAGGACGAACACGAAAGCCGCAAATAGATTTGGCAAAACAATATGGAATAATAGATTATCCGGCTCCGGCAGGAGGATGTCTTTTAACTGATAAGTATTTTAGCACAAGATTACGGGATTTGTTTAAATTTGGAAAAATTAATAGTAAAAATATAGAGCTGTTAAAAGTAGGAAGACATTTTAGAATTTCTGATCAATTCAAGTTAATTGTCGGACGGGATGAACAAGAAAATCAAAGAATTTTAAATTTATCAGAAAAAGGCGATTTATTTTTCGAGCCTTTAGAATTGTCAGGGCCGAGTGCCTTAGGTAAAGGTAATTACGATGAAAATATTAAAGAGTTGTCCGCAAAAATAATAGCCAGGTATACGTCTTTAAATAAACAAGTAAAAGTATTATTTAAAATTCTTCCAGAAAGTAAGGAATTAGTATTGAATGTTTTTGCTTTAGAAGATACAAAGAGTAAAAAGATGTTGATTTAAAGAGATAAAAAAGAAGGCTAGAATGAAGATTGCAGAAAACATTACTGAGTTGATTGGGAATACTCCTTTAGTTAGATTGAAAAAAATAGGTGAGGGGTTAGAAGCGGATTTAGTGGGTAAACTGGAATTTTTTAATCCTTGTTCAAGTGTTAAAGATAGAATAGGGTTAGCCATGATTAAAGGGGCTGAGGGAAAGGGGTTGATTAAAGAGGGTGTTACTATTATTGAACCCACAAGCGGAAATACCGGGATAGCTTTGGCTTTTGTTTGTGCTCAGAGAGGATATAAATTGGTTTTAACTATGCCGGAAAGTATGTCTATGGAAAGAAGGCGGCTTCTATCTTGGCTTGGCGCGGATATTGTTTTGACTCCGGCAGATCAAGGGATGAAGGGAGCTATAAATAGAGCATATGAATTGGTAGAAAATCATAAAAATTATATTATGCTTCAACAATTTAAAAATTTGGATAATCCTAAAATTCATAGAGAGACAACTGCTGAAGAAATATGGAAAGATACCGAAGGCAAGGTAGATATGATTGTGTCTGGTGTCGGGACTGGAGGTACTATAACCGGAATTGGAGAGGCTTTAAAGAAGAAAAATTCAGAAATTAAAATGGTTGCTGTTGAACCTGAAAAATCGTCGGTACTTTCGGGTGGCGCTCCTGGGCCGCATAAAATTCAAGGCATAGGAGCGGGATTTGTTCCTGAAATTTTGAAACGGGAATTGATTGATGAGATAATTTGTGTTGAAGATAATGATGCGATATCAATGGCAGAAAGAGTAGCGAAGGAAGAGGGCCTTTTAGTGGGGAATTCCAGCGGGGCCGCGGTTTGGGCTGCAGTTGAATTAGCAAAACGGGAAGAAAATAAAAATAAACTAATTGTTATTATTTTACCTGATACAGGAGAACGTTATTTATCTGTCTGGAGTTAGTTTGTTTTTTGTATTTTATATCGCGGTATGAATGTGAATTGTTAGGTGTAAGATAATTTTTAAAATAAATGGGAGGTTGCTTAATGGGGAAAACCATAGCTGAAATTAATGAAAAAATTAAAAAAGGTGAAGCTGTTGTGGTTACAGCTGAAGAGATGATAGATATAGTTAAAGAGAAAGGTTCTGAAACTGCCGCCCAAGATGTAGATGTTGTAACTACCGGAACGTTCGGCCCAATGTGTTCATCGGGAGCTTATTTAAATTTAGGGCATACCAGCCCTAAATTTAAGTTTGGCGGAGGAAGGACTACTTTGAATGGAATAGAAGTTTATACCGGGTTGGCCGCGGTTGATATTTATTTAGGCGCGACAGCCTTGTCCGAAGACGACCCCAAAAATAAGGTTTATCCGGGAAAATTTAAATATGGAGGAGGCCATGTAATTCAGGACTTGGTTGAAGGTAAAGATATTGAATTAGAGGCTACCTCATACGGTACGGATTGTTATCCTGGCAAAAGATTAAATAATATTATTAATCTTAATGATATAAATGAAGCGGTACTTTTTAATCCCAGAAATTTATATCAAAATTATAATGTTGCGGTTAATTTATCAGACAAAGTAATATATACATATATGGGGACATTAAAACCAAACTTAGGAAATGCTAATTATTGCAGTGCCGGACAGTTGTCCCCTTTGCTTAATGACCCTTATTATAGAACTATAGGTATTGGGACTAAAATTTTTTTAGGCGGAGGTGTAGGTTTTGTTTCATGGTGGGGTACTCAGCATAATCCCGGAGTTAAAAGGGCAGATAATGGAACTCCGCTTACACCCTCGGGGACTGCTGCTGTTATAGGAGATTTAAAACGGATGAGTGGGGAATGGCTTAAAGGAGTAAGTTTTTTAGGTTATGGCGCAACTCTTTCCGTAGGGATAGGTGTACCCATACCTATTCTTGATGAAGATATGGCTAAATTTACAGGCGTTTCCGATGAGGATATCTCAACCAGTATAGTTGATTATAGTAAAGCTTATCCTGAGGGGATATCTGAAAGTGTGGGCAGGGCGACATACGCTGAATTGAAATCCGGGAAAATTATAATAAAAGATAAGGAAGTTATTACTGCCGGTATTTCCAGCTATTATAAGGCTAAAGAAATAGCTGAGGAATTGAAAACTTGGATTAAAAAAGGAGACTTTTTTTTAACTGAGCCGGTAGCTCAATTCCCGGATGCAGAATCCGGTTATAAGTTTAAGCCTATGAAGATGAGAAAATTAAAAGGAGGTGAATAATTATGTATTCAGAGAAGATAGTCCTTCATATTCCCTCTAATATGGTCGATAAACCTATAGTCTATAAATTATCCAGAGACTTTGATTTAGAGTTTAATATTTTAAAAGCAACAGTTATTCCGAATGAAGAAGGAGTGCTGGTTTTAGAACTTAAAGGTGATAAAAATAATTATGATAAGGCTTTGAGATATTTAGAAGCTGAGAAAATAAAAATTAAAAGTTTATCTAAAGATGTAACTAGAGATGAGAACAAATGTGTTCATTGCGGTTTATGTGTCGGGATATGTCCTGTATCGGCGTTTGAGGTAGAGTTGGATTCCAGGAAAATTATTTTTAAACAGGATAAATGCATTGCTTGCGGGATGTGTGTCAATGTTTGTCCTTACAAGGCGATGGAAATAAAATTGTAAATTGATTAAAGATTATTTTTTTTAGTTTTTGTTCGTAAATTAGGAAATTGATAGGGAGGCTAACTTAAATGAAATATTTTTTTCTTCTTTAATTTTAAGTATGGTAGGAGAAGTTAAGGCTGTTCCTAAGATTGAATTAGAATGTTATGAGTTTGATTTTGGTGAGGTTACTGAAGGTGATGAGATTAAAAAAAGTTTTATTGTTGAAAATAGCGGTGATAAAGGCTTGATTATTGAAGGGATTAATTCAGCGTGTAGTTGTACCATAGTTAGCATTGAATCGTATAATTTGAAACCCAAAGAAAAAACAAATTTGAATATTACGTATGATACTAAAGGAAAGTATCCCGGCAAAGACGAGGAAAGTGTTTATATAATTTCCAATGCCCTATGTTTGAGATGACTAAAATTACAATGGTTGCTCATATTTTAGAAAGAAAAGAGGCTTTTAATAAGGGTAATAATTTGGTGAAAACGGATATGAAGGCTGCTGCAGTTCCTGATTACGCAGATTGAAAATATTAAATTTCGCGTTGGTGTA
>JAUVUO010000104.1 GCA_030601015.1 Candidatus Omnitrophota bacterium
AAAAAAATCTGTAGTCGAATTGAATCCCTCCGAGTTAGGTTAAAAAGTCAAAGACATTTTATCCTATATTCAGCGAGGAGGGACTCGTTTACATTATTATATTATTCCCTTTTCTTCAATTAATATTGTTTTCATTACGATATCAACCATTAATCATATCTATAAATACTATTAATGTCAAGTTTAGAGAAACCACTGTTGAATCTTCTTCTGGAATAATCTCTCATCTTCTCTATCTCCCTCATAGAAATCCTCTAAAAAAGACATACCGTTTTTTCTGTTATTACACCCAGATTTTGCATTAGGCGTGGATGAAGAGTGATAAAATTTTGGAGAAGAAAAAGTTACAAAAAATACAACGATTTAAGCCCAGAAAACAAATTAGATTAGAAAATCACAATTATTCTGATAAAAGGCAGTATTTTATTTATCAAACATTTTTTACCCCCACTCCCTCTACACATCCTGTTTCCTTAAATTTTCCAAAAACACTTTTATTTTACTTTCTCCCCCTATATCTTTAGGGAAATAATATTTTTTATCACAGCCATAAGATTGTTTTACATAACCTCCAAAGTCATGGGGATAAACATATTGTTTGGATTTAGGCTTGGCATTATCCGGGACTTCATTTGTCTCTTCATTTTCTACATCTTCCATTGCCTTTTTTATTGCTAAATAAGAAGAATTTGATTTCGGTGAAGCTGCTAAATAAACTGTGGTTTGGGCCAAAATCAAATTAGCCTCCGGTTTACCTACAAATTCCACACCCTTAAAACAACTGGTGGATAAAACCAAAGCAAAGGGATTAGCGTTACCTATATCTTCAGAAGCTAAAATAACCAGTCTCCTACTAATAAATCTGGGATCCTCTCCTGCTTTAAGCATTTTTGCCAGCCAATACAAAGCGCTATCTACATCACTGCCCCTTATTGATTTTATAAATGCTGAAATAGTATCATAATGATACGAATCTTTTCTATCATAAAGAATTTTCTTTTGAATACATTCTCGAGCCACTTCTAAATTAAATATAATTTTACCTTCATTATCAGCAGGTGTACTTAATATCCCAATTTCTAAAGCGGAAATAGCTGACCGGGCATCCCCCCCGCTAATAACTGAAATATATTCCAAAGCTTTATTGGTGACTTGAATATTAAATTTACCAAGCCCGTTAATTTTATCTTTTAAAGCCCTTTTTAAAAGTATATCTATATCTTGTCTATTTAAAGGTTTAAATTCAGCGACAACAGACCTCGAAATGATAGATGGTATAAGGTAATAGCTGGGATTATAAATGGTAGTTCCTATCAATATTATTTTGCCTGTCTCTGTATCCGGAACTAAAGACTCCTGCTGTAATTTATTAAATCTATGAATTTCATCAATGAAAATCGCTGTTTTTTTACCATTTTTATCTAATTTTTTTTTAGCTTCCTCTATTATTTTCTTCACAGCCGCGACAGAAGAAAAAGCAGCATTCAAATATTCAAAATCATATTCTAACTCTTTAGATATGATAAACCCTAAACTTGTTTTTCCGCAGCCTGCAGGCCCCCATAAAATAATCGAAGTGACTCTTTTTGAAATTATTAGCCTTCTTAATAGTTTACCTTCGCCTAAAATATGAGTTTGTCCGACAAAATCATTCAAATTTTTAGGCCGTAATCTAACTGCTAAAGGTGAATCTTGACTTATCATATTATTGTTTATAATTATTAAACTGAAAAGGCGGGATTTAATAAAAACCCCCACCATGAGTCCGTTAAAGGCAACCGCTATTAGTCCCTTTCTTTTAATTTTTGAATGCCTCGTCTTTACTGCCTCAACAGAAAGAAATACCGGCTCTCCTATGAAAGGTGTTGGCTATAGCAAACATACCTAAAACGCAACAGGCAGGGCTTTCTATATTTATAATAAATATATAACATGCCCGGACTCCCCTTTCAATGTAACCAAACCCTATCCCTGAAACCGTTTCCACTTAATTAACATTGCAAAACCTCGCATTAAAAAATAAAATCTATATTTTTTAAAAAGCAGCTTAACATTTGGTTAAATCATTATTGACTTATACTTTAATTCTATTACTTAATAGCTCAGGATTAGAAAAATTATCTTAAGGTTAAGCCTTCTTTTTCACTTAACCTAAATCTAATATTATTATGACAAGAATCGACTTCTTGAGACGTTAAGGTTTTATCTTGAGATTGATAAAATATCCTTTATTAGGAAAAATAGTTTATATTTAAAAGATTTATCCATAATTGATGTTTATAAAGGGAAAGATTTGTCTGCTAACTGTTCAGCATTTACATTAAGGATGTTTTATCTTGAGATTGATAAAATATCCTTAATGTAAATGCTGAACAGTTAGCAGACAAATCTTTCCCTTTATAAACATCAATTATGGATAAATCTTTTAAATATAAACTATTTTTCCTAATAATTTTCTCAACTTCCATGAATTTTATATCTTTTCTTAATGAAATGCTTAAATCCCTCCAAACTTCGGGATAAAGACTAAATGGTTTAAATTTTTTCCCCTCTGTTTTACTTATTATCGCTGATAAATTCAGCTGACAAAAAAATACATCCTCTTTCAAATCAAAATATTTTTTTTGTTTCTGCTTAATTTTTCCGTAAAATCCTAACTCGCTGTCGCCGGAAAAAATTCTTAAAATATTAGAAAAACTTTCTAAATTACCTTCTTTATAGTAAAACTCACTAATATTAAAATAATTCATAATATCTTCTATTACCCGTTTCAAATAAAAAGCATCTCGAAACCCCCCGCTAACTCCTAGACTTAAAACCGGATCTTCCTTGAAACTTTTTTTATTTTTCGAATAAATATCTGCTATCTCAAAAAACTTCAAACAACTCTTAGCTCTATTCAAATTATGTTTGACGCTTTTAATTATTCCTAAAAGCAAAGTAGTCCGAAGGGCATTTTCTTGCTTGCGTAAAGGATTTACTATCTTCAAAATACTGCTTTCACCTATATTAATCAATTCTTCTTCATCTTCAAAACTATAGGTAATAACTTCTCTAAGACCCAGTAAAGCTATAAAATTTCTCAATTCGTTTTTCAAATGGAACAAATTTTTGCCATGAATATTCAAACCTTTTTTTAAATTTCCTAATAAAAAAGGAATCTGAGGAGGTATTTTTTCATAACCATAAATACGTGAAAACTCCTCGTAAACATCTACTTCTCTCTCAATATCAAAACGGTTCAATGGGGCTAAAACCGATAACTTATCCTCATCCGCAGATTGGATTTCAAAGTCTAAAATCTCAAGTATTTTAGTTGCCTTTAATTTAGGAAAAGATGCTCCTAAATAAGCCTCCATTTCTGAAAAACTTATACTTATTTTATTTCTTTTGACTACCGGTTTGACACCGGCTTGCCTATAACCTCCTAATACGCCTTTAGTTATTTTTTCAATCAACTTTGCGGATTCAAAAGAAGCATATTCTAAATAAACTGAGGAAACCATTCTTTCAAAACGGTAAGAAGATTCAGTATCAAGCCCAACAGTTCTTCGAGACCGTCTTACAATTAAAGGAGAAAATATTGCAGCCTCAAGAAATATGTTTCTTGTGTTCCTATCAACTTCCGTATTCTTAGCTCCCATAATTCCAGCCAAAGCAATAATTTTTTTGTCATCAGCAATAACTAAATTGGTTTCCCCTAAATTTCTTTGTTTTTCATCAATACCAACAAATGATTCCCCTTCTTTGGCTCTACGAACATACACATTCCCTTCTATTTTGTCATTATCAAAAGCATGCAAAGGATTGCCCCATTTAAGCATACAATAATTTGTAATATCAACTACATCATTTATAGAATTTATTCCGCAATTTATAATTCGTGAACTAATGTCATCTGAAGAAACACCTACTGTTATCCCTTTTATTTCTCTGCCTACATAAAAAGGACAATCTTGTATATCTTCGATGATTATATTCCTTTCTATAATATCGGAATCTTTTATTATTTTCGGATATTTAACTTTTAAGTTCTTACCCAAAGAAGCAGATATTTCTCTGGCAATACCTAAAATAGAAAGCCAATCATATCTGTTGGTAGTTACTTCTATATCAAAAACCCAATCTCCATTTATGTTTTCGTAATGCTCAACTTCCATCCCAACCATAGTAAGCAAGGAAGATATCTCTTGCGGAGGTACATCAACGGATAAAAATTCCTTAACAAAATTCAAACTAAATCTCATAATTCATCTCACACAGAAAACTGCTCTAAAAATCTTACATCGTTTTCATAAAAATAACGGATATCATTAATACCATATTTAAGCATCGCTATCCGCTCAACTCCCATACCAAAAGCAAAACCTCTATATTTCTTAGAATCTATTTCACAAGATTCTAACACATTAGGATGTATCATCCCGCAACCCAAAACTTCCAGCCATCCTTTATCTTTACATATCGCACACTTTTTATTTTTTTTCTTTTTCGCCCCTTTACAGACAAAACAAGAAATATCAACTTCTGCCGAAGGTTCAGTAAATGGAAAAAAATGAGGCCTGAAACGCAGCTCAACGTCAGGAGAAAAAAATTCCCGCGCAAAATGAAGAAGAACTCCTTTTAAATGAGCGAAACTAATTGTTTCATCTACAGCAAATCCTTCAATCTGATGAAACATAAAAGAATGAGTAGCATCAACATCATCCGGCCTATATACTCTGCCAGGGGAGATAACTGCCAAAGGAGGGTCTTCTTTCTTCATAATTCTGATTTGAGACGGTGAGGTATGACTTCTTAAAAGAAATTTGCCTTCCTTTCCTTCAGGTAAATCTAAATAAAAAGTATCAACAACATCTCTGGAAGGATGTTCTAAAGGGATATTTAAAGCTTCAAAATTATGTCCTTCATCCTCAACTTCATTCCCTTCAATAATATTAAACCCCAACTTCTCAAAACAAAGACATATTTCCTGAATAACTGTAGTTAGTATATGCCGTGAACCTTTTTCAAATGAAGCTGCCGGAAAAGTCAAATCAACTTCACCCTCTTTAGAACCCATTTTTTTAGATTTGTCCTCTAACAAAAAACTTATTTTTTGTTTTAAAACATTTAAATTCTTACCCCACACACCCTTTTCTTCTTTTGATAAAGACGGTATATTAGCAAAAAGTTCTGTGAGCTTTGATTTCCTGCCTAAATATTTAACTTTTAAAGCTTCCAGCTCTTGATTAGTTTTTGCCAGTGACAAATCTTTATTAAATACCTCTTC
>JAUVUO010000197.1 GCA_030601015.1 Candidatus Omnitrophota bacterium
CAAAAGGGCATACCCCAAATATTTATAAACCCTTCAGCCCAACTCTTATCAAAAGTATCTTTCTCTCCATAAGTAGCCAACTCTTCGTTATATAAAGAATATTTTGATTGGCGTTTTGATATAATAATATTGCCTTTATAGAGTTTGAGTTTAATAACCCCTGTTACCTTAGTTTGTGTAGCCTCCACAAACCCATCCAATGATTCCCTTAGAGTAGAAAACCATAAACCTTGATAAGTTAGCTGGGAATACTTTAAGGCAACAATTTCTTTAAAATATAAAGTTTCTCTATCTAGACAAATCTTTTCCAGTTCTTTATGCGCGGTATATAAAATCCAAGCTGCCGGAGCCTCATATATTTCTCTGGATTTTATTCCGACGACTCTATCTTCAACTACATCCGTTCTACCTATGCAATGTTTACCGCCAATTGCATTTAACTCCTCTATCATATCAATAAAAGATATCCGATTTTGGTTTAATTTAATCGGTACCCCTTTATTAAACTCAATTTCAATGTACTGATGTTTGTTGGGTGCTTTTTCTAAACTTTGAGTTACTATATATGCATCTTCTTTCGGTTCGTTAGTTAAATCCTCTAAAATACCTGCTTCAATACTTACACCCCAAACATTTTTATCTATACTATAAATCTTTTCTTTAGTCGCTGTAATCGGTATATTTTTTTCTTTGGCATAAGCGATTTCAGAGTCTCTCGATGTTAATTCCCATTCTCTTAACGGCGCGATAATTTTTAATTTGGGATTCAGAGCTTTAACCGCGACTTCAAACCTTACCTGATCGTTACCTTTAGCTGTACAGCCGTGAGCGACATAAGAAGCTTTTTCTTTTTTAGCTACATCAACTAAATGTTTAGCTATTAACGGCCTACCTAATGCCGTAGATAAAAGATATTTGTTTTGATAAATAGCATTAGCTTTTAAAGCCGGCAATATATATTCCTGGGAAAATTCTTTTCTTAAATCTTTAATATGCAAGCTGGTAACCCCAGTTTTAGCAGCCATTTTTTTTAATTCGTCAGGAGAAAACTCACTCCCCAAATTTGCGGAAAAACATACGACATCATACTCTCTTTCTCTAAGCCACTCAACACAACAGGAAGTATCTAACCCCCCTGAGTAAGCAAGAATAACTTTCTTCACTTTTACCCCCTCTTTACTTCATCCACTTCGTTTTTTTTCTCTTACCCTGATCTTATACTTGAACCATTGTATAACTCAAAAATCTTTCACATTTTTGAGAGGGAAACATTCAAATTATTATAATATTTTTAATTATTTCGGGTGGACAACCGTTAACCCCTACAATATTCTGTTTTTTCTTTCCACAATTTAATTTCGTTTTGCACAAGCAAAACTTATTTCACTCCGTAAATTAGCATATATTTTGCTGAACGCAGTGAAGCATATTTCTTTTTTATTTTTTCCTTCTACCTATCAGCTATAGGCCATAAGCTAAAAATTCTATCAACTATGAGCTTTTTATAACTCGCTATCCCTTTTAGCACTTTATTCTACCAAAATATACCGCAAAATAGCCTTTGCCGCATATAAACGATTTTTTGCCTGCAAAAAAACTACTGAACGTTTACCATCAATTACTGAATCGGTTATCTCTTCTCCTCTATGTGCCGGTAAGCAATGCATGACTATACAATCTTTTTTTGCGTACGATAATAATTTATCGTTTATCTGAAAATCTTTAAAAACATTTTTCCTCTTTTCTTCTTCATCTTCCCTGCCCATGGATGTCCATGTATCTGTATATAAAACATCGGCATTTTCAACGGCTTCTATACAGGATTTTGTAATATTGATTTCGCCGCCTGAATATTTACAATGTTTTCCGGCCTCTTCCAAAATATCATTTAAAGGGGTATATCCTTCAGGTGAAGAAATATTTAAGTTCCCCCCTAAAATCGAAAAAGCATAAATTAAAGAATTGCATACATTATTGCCATCACCGATATAAGTCACTTTTAGTTTATTCAACTCTCCTTTATACTCTTGAATAGTCAAAATATCCGCTATAATCTGAGAGGGGTGGAATAAATCACTTAACGCGTTTACTATTGGTATTGATGAATATTTAGAGAATTCCAATATGGTATCATGTGAAAATGTCCTTAAAACTACCGCATCCATATATCCTGAAATAGTTCTGGCAACATCACAAATTTCTTCACGTACCCCTAAATTAACTTCTTCCGGCGTATAATAAACTGAATCCGCTCCTAACTCTAAAGCTCCCAAATAAAAGGCTGTCTTTGTTCTTAATGAAGGTTTTTCAAAAAGCAAACCGATATGTTTACCTTTTAGGTCATCTTCAAACTCTTGGGGTTTCTTTTTAATTATATCGGCTAAATATAAAAGTTTATTAATTTCGTTTAAAGTAAAATTATTTAAGGATATAAAGTTTCTCATCATCACCTTCCTACTAATATTTCATTTCACACTATAAAATATTTTTCTAATCCTTTTTATTCCTTCATCTAATTCTTCTTTACTAATATTTAATGCCGGCATAATCCTTAGTATATTATTTTGTGTAGCATTTATAATCATTTTTTTATCAAGACATTTCTTGAATATAGGATATGCTTCTATTTTTAATTCTATAGCTATCATTAATCCTTTCCCTCTAATTTCTTTTATTAAAGAGAATTCTTCTTTCAACCCGCATAATTTCATATATAAATATTTGCCCATTTCATTTGCATTATCTAAAAGTTTTTCGTTCTCAATAATTTTAAATACTTCCATCGAGACTCTGGTAACAAAAGGAGAACCGCCAAACGTAGAGGCGTGCATCCCCGGTTTAATTAAATCTGAAATATTTTTATGAACCACCATTGCTGATATCGGAACACCTGCACCTAACCCTTTTGATAAAACCATTATATCCGGAATAATCGGATAATTCTGATAACAAAAAAGTTTTCCTGTCCTGCCCATACCGGTTTGAACTTCATCAACGATAAAAAGAATATTGTTCTTCTTACAATAATCCCGAAGTTTCACTATATACTCTTTATCGGCAATGTTTACTCCGCCCTCCCCTTGAATCAATTCTAGAATAACGGCTGCAGTTTTTGAAGTAACCTTTTTCTCGAAACTGCCAAAATCATTAAACTTTGCTTCTTTAAACCCGGGTAAAACCGGTTTAAAACACTCTTTATATTTTTTCTGGCCGGTGGCTGATAATGCGCCGAAAGTTCTGCCATGAAAAGAATTTTTCATGATAATTATC
>JAUVUO010000136.1 GCA_030601015.1 Candidatus Omnitrophota bacterium
ATTTTAGATTTAATTATGCCTGAGAAAGGGGGGGTAGAGATTGTATTCAGTATAAAAAAAATAGCCCCTAATACAAAAATTATAATATATACAGGTTATTCTAAATACGCAAAAAGTATATATGCCAAAAGTGTAGATAGTTTTATAGTAAAAGGTGAAAATCTAGATAAACTGCTGCATACGATAGATACATTTTTTTAAATTATTTGTTTTAATTACGAAAAGATACTTATTTTTTAAGCAATAGACAAAATTGAATTGATGAATAACTTCAACTAATCATTCATAATATGGGAAAAGATGAATAACAACTATTAAAATTTATTTAATTTTATTAAATAGTTATTTGAACAAATTAGATAAGAGTATATATTTATATGAAAATATATGATGTAGCTGTTATCGGCGGCGGAGCTTCAGGAATTATGGCCGCTATAACAGCAGCAAAACATAAAAAAAAAGTTATTTTACTTGAAAAGAATTGTTCTTTAGGGAGAAAAATCTTAATTACCGGGAATGGACGTTGTAATATTACTAATAACGCTCCAATTGAAAAGTTTATTAGAGTATTTGGTAAACACGGAAAATTTCTCAAACCGTCTTTTTTTTTATTTGATAATCATGATTTAATTGTTTTTTTTAAAAAGAAAGGCCTTCAATTTAGAACGGAGGAGAAAGGATGTATCTTTCCTATAACAGATAAAGCATCTTCTATCTTAAAAGTTTTAAAAATATATCTTCTTGAAAATAAAGTAGATGTAAATTATAATGCTAAATTAATTAATATTGAGATGAGAAAAAATAATTTTCGATTAATTCTGGAAAATAATAATTATATAAATTCTGAACGGATAATAATGGCAACCGGCGGAATATCTTATAAAAAGACAGGTTCTACCGGTGATGGATACAGAATACTGAAAAAATTAAAGCATACAATCCAACCTTTAAAATCGGCGATTGTTCCTTTAAAGGTAAATGAACAATGGGTAAAGAATTTAAAAGGGCTATCCGTCAAAGGAGTTAAAGTTGTATTTAATAAAGATGGAAAAAATACAAGGTCGGATTTGGGAGATATTTTGTTTACACATTATGGTATTTCAGGCCCATTAGTGTTAGATTTAAGCAAGGATGTTATTTCTTGTCTTCAATCTCAAAAGAAACTAAAAATTTTTATAGATTTGAAACCGGAATTTAAAACAGAAGAGTTAGAAAAAATTTTAATTCATGAGTTTAATATAAAAGGAGCTTGGAATTTAAAAAATATCCTTAAATTGTTTTTATCAAATAGACTGGTTGAATCAATTTTGAGCCTATTAGAAATAACTTTTGATAGAAAAGGGAACCAGATTTCCCTTAAAGAAAGAAGAAAAATTATTAGTTTGATTAAGGGGCTGCCTTTAACAGTTATAGGGGCATTACCTATTGAAAATGCTATGATTACCGATGGAGGAGTTTCTATAGACGAAATAAATCCAAGAAGCCTTGAATCAAAAATTATTACAGGATTATATTTTGCAGGAGAAATTATTGACGGTTGCGGGCCTTGCGGAGGCTTTAATTTACAGCAGGCTTTCTCAACAGGTTATCTTGCCGGAGAAAATGCCGGATTAGGTTAATAATAAATTTAAACAATAATTAAAATTAAAATAGCTATGAAAAAGAGTTCCATAATTTTTAGAATCCCTAAACTTTATTCTTTAGGCATACGATTGCTTTATTTTGGAGCCTGTGCCAGATTAAAAGATATGGTAGGTAACGGCAAAAAAGTTTTTGAGCCGGCATGCGGGTATGGGCGAATTAAAAAATATTTAGATCCAAGCTGTACTTATTCCGGGATAGATTTAAATGAAGATTTTATAAATTATGGCAAGAAGAACGGATTGGATTTGGAAATAGGTGATATTTTAAAAAAAGAAAATTATCAAGAAAGCGATATAATAATTTTAAGTGATATCCTGCACCATCTATCCTTAGAAAACATTAAAAAACTTGTATCAATTGCTTCAAAATTTGCTAAAGAAAAGATAGTTATAATCGAACCGGTATTTGTAGATGTGGCATCCGGGAAAGATTTTTTTTCTAAATTTTTAGCAAAGTTTTTTTCTTGGGTAGATTATGACGGCATAAATAATATAGAAAAATGGTTTTCTCGAAAAGATTATGATGCTCTATTTGAGGAGCTAAAACAAAAAAATAATTTTTCTCAAATGAACATATCATTTTTCAATTACCATTGCTTTGTTGAGTCAATTATATAATCATCCAAATCAATTTTTTTTAAAAAATAAAAAGGAATTTTTATAATGAGCATGAATATTACATATAAAATTTTAAAAAAACATTGTATTGTGGGAGTATTAGAAGCAAATAAAGAAATTGGAATTAAAATAGATCAGACTTTAACCCAAGATGCCACCGGAACAATGGCATATCTGCAATTTGAGTCTATGGGTATCCCGAAGGCCAAGACAGAGTTATCTGTAAGTTATGTTGATCATAACACATTACAACAAGGTTTTGAAAATGCCGATGACCATAGATACTTACAAACAGTAGCCTTAAAATATGGAATAAAATTTTCTAAACCCGGGAATGGTATTTGTCATCAGGTCCACCTAGAACGTTTTGGAAAACCCGGGAAAACTCTTTTGGGAAGTGATAGCCATACTCCGACAGGGGGAGGTATGGCTATGATTGCTATTGGAGCAGGAGGCTTAGATGTGGCGGTAGCTATGGGAGGTGGAGAATTTTATTTGATATGTCCTGAGGTTGTTAATATTGTATTAAAAGGAAGATTACGTAAATGGGTTTCTGCAAAAGATGTTGTTTTGCATATTTTAAGAATTCTTTCTACTAAAGGAAATGTAAATAAAGTGCTTGAATATTCAGGCCAAGGCGTGAAAACATTATCAGTACCAGAAAGAGCAACTATTACCAATATGGGCGCGGAAACAGGGGTTACTACAAGCATTTTCCCTTCGGATGAAGTTACAAAGAGTTTTTTGAGAGCTCAAAATCGAGAAGATGATTGGATTGAATTGAATGCTGATCCTGATGCTGAATATAGTGAAACGATAACTATTGATTTATCGGAAGTAGTTCCAATGGTTGCCTTGCCTCATTCTCCGGGTAATGTTGTGCCGGTTAAAGATATAGCAGGTAAAAACATTGATCAGGTAGAAATAGGAAGTTGTACGAATTCTTCATTAAGGGACTTAACAATTGTAGGCAAAATATTAGAAGGTAAAATCGTTAATTCTGATATTTCTTTAGCTATTGCTCCCGGGTCACGTCAGGTATTTTCGATGATTGCTAAGAACGAAATACTTTCTAATCTTATTGATGCGGGAGCAAGAATTATGGAAAGTGCTTGCGGTTTCTGTATTGGAAACGGTCAGGCGCCTCAAACAAATGCCGTATCAGTACGCACTAATAATAGGAATTTTGAAGGTAGAAGTGGAACGAAATCCGCCGGGATATTTTTAGTTTCACCGGAAACGGCAGCTCTTTCAGCAATTGCGGGTAAATTTGTAGATCCTTTAAGTAAAAGTGCTGGCGAATTTCCGGAGATTATTATTCCAGACAATTTTGATATAGATGATAGGATGATAATAACCCCGCCCGATGATTCTTCCGGTATCCAGATTTTGAGAGGCCCAAATATAGGAGAGCCCCCTATAAATACTGTGATGGATGATAAATTGATAGGAAATATAGCGATAAAAGTAGGTGATAAAATCACAACAGATCATATTATGCCGGCAGGCCCTCGACTTAAATATAGATCCAATATTAAAAAGTATTCAGAATTTGTTTTCGAATTTTTAGATCCTGATTTTTATAAATATGCAACAAATTTGAGAGATAAGAATAAAGCTGTATTTATCTTATCGGGAGAAAGCTATGGACAAGGGTCCAGCAGGGAACATGCAGCTTTATGCCCAATGTATTTAGGAGTAAAAGCTATTTTTGCTAAATCTTTTGAACGTATTCATTCTGCGAATCTAATCAACTTCGGGATATTACCTTTAGTTTTTGCGGATAATAGTTTATATGATGAGATAGACAAAAATGATGAAATAGAAATTTTGTCTATTATTGAATGTTTGGTAAATAATAAGAATATAGTTATTTTTAATAAAACTAAAAACATTAAAATTGAAATGAAATATTCGCTTTCAGATAGACAAAAAAATATATTAAAAGCAGGAGGCCTTTTAAATTATATCCGTAAAAGACAATAAATATAATATTTCAATAAAAAAAAGAGCGATTTTGTATGTATTACGGAATTACATTTTTTTTTGCTGAATAATCGTCTTATTGTTGTATAAAGAATAACATCCGGCAGTTATTGGAGTATCTTTGAATTGTTTATACTCTGTAATTGTAATATACTCATCATTAACCATTCTTAAAAAGACTTTATCTCTTCTGGTTTTAGCATTATCTGGATATCTGTCAGGCCGGAATTTGTTAGGGGATTGCGGCAGTCCGGCTAGAAGAGCGCATTCATCCAAATTGAGTTCATCAGGCAATTTTTGGAAGTAGCGTAAGGATGCGGCTTTAACCCCCGTAGACATTACCTCCATAAGGCGCAATTTCAACATACAATTTTAAAATTTTTTTTTTAGAATATATATTTCCAAGTCCAATCGCATGACCAAATGGTTTAGCGCAAAATATAAAAATTCCAAATATCACACACTA
>JAUVUO010000080.1 GCA_030601015.1 Candidatus Omnitrophota bacterium
AAAAATGAAAAAATTTATTCTATTAATAACACTCGTTTTCACTTTTACTGTTTCAGCACAAGATGAATCATTTGATTTTCCCCCCGATCCATATCTAAATGCTAATTTCCCGCCGATGCAGTTTGATGAACCAATTATTTCTGAAGAAGAAATAGTTGGTGAAGAATCTAAACACTTAGAAGAAAAAAAACATGATAAAACAAAAAAAGAGATTATTTCTGAAATAAAAACTATAGATTCAAAAATATATCTGGATTTTCGCGATGCTGATATAAGAGAAGTTGCCCGGGTTTTATCAAAAATATCAGGAGTAAGCATATTGGTAAGTGAAGATGTAAAAGCAAATGTAACCTTAAATATAGAAGGCGTAACTTGGAGACGGGCTTTAGAATTGATACTCAAAACTTATAATATCGCTAACATTGAAAAAGACAATTTTATAGTACTTATTTCTTATGACAAGATTCAACAAGAGCTCGATCAAACACCTTTAACAACAAAAATCATTACTCTTAATTTCGTAGATATAGAAGCCGCAAAAAATTATCTTAAAGCAATTCTCAGCAGAAGGGGAACATTAGAAGGCGATTCCAGAACTAACAGTTTAATTATTACCGATGTACCTGATATAATAACTAAAGCTGAAAATATTGTTCATAATTTAGATATAAAAACTCCTCAGGTATTAATTGACGTCTTAATGGTAGATAAAAAAATCGAAGATGATTTTAATTTAGGTATTGACTGGAAGCTGAATGATGAAAATACGGACCACCCTACAAGAAGTATTGAACAATCCCTTCTTACTTCCAATGCGACAATTACTCTAGCATACGGTAAAGCCATCTTAGATAGCGCTTTATTAACTTCAACCTTACAAGCATGGAAAGAAGACAGTAAAGTTGATATCATAGCTAATCCCAAAATTATAACTATTGACAATAAAACCGCTGAAATAAACATTTCGGAACAGGTACCTTATACCTCAAAATCAGAAAGCACTGATGGAGGTTCAACTCAATCAACTCAATTTAAAGATATCGGAATAATTTTAAAAGTTAAACCACATATAACTAAAGATGAGCATATAATAATGGAGATAGAAACAGAACAAAGTTTTCTTGTCAAATTTGTTGGTTCATCTGAGGATCTACAGCCTCAAATAGATTCAAGAAAATCTAAAACTACAATGATGGTTAGAGACCACGAGACAGTAGTTATCGGCGGATTAAAGAAAAAAGATTCAACTACCACTGTCAATAAAGTGCCTGTTTTAGGGGATATCCCTTTTATTGGAAAAATATTTAGAAAATTAACAATAGATGATACAGCAAAAGAACTCTTACTATTTGTAACCCCTATGATACTTAAAGATACCGATTCACCTACAAAATCAAAAAAAGAAAACACTATACAAAAGAAAAAAGATTTTGTTCATGAGAAAAAACTCGAAAAAGATTCCAGAAAAATGCTTTCTGTATCTTTTGAGAAACAATCAGACGGCACAATAAAGGAAACACCGGAAAAAATCAAAATTCCGGTAGATGCCGGTGTAAAATCCACTATTAAAAAATTAGGCATTTTAGAAAAAATAAATGACGTTAAAACAATTTCTGAAAAACCACCTGTCATCCCCACGTCTGACTCTAACATTAAAAAACCTATTTATAAAAAAGAAATTTTAACTGTAGAAGAAATCATAGTTAAACCCACTACAAATAATTTAAAAGAAAAAAACCAAAAAATTCCGAAAAAAATAATCACTGATAATGATTCTACTTTTCAAAAATCTATAAATTCTTACAAAAAAGACACAGCGCCTGTCACTCCTACAGTTGAAAAAAATAAGGATATCAATGATTTACCAAATTTTTATAATTTAAATCTTTTACCAGTTAAAACCCCAAATGAAGATAATTAAATTTGTAACACTATTAATATTAATCATAACCTCGTTCCCTGTTTTTTTATATTCTCAAAATAAAAAAATAAAAACTCTGGAAGTGATAGCTTATTACTATTATTCCAAAGATAATCTTTCTGAGGCGATTAAAGAATACAAAAATATATTAGAAATTGACCCTAATAACTTCAAAATCCACTACAACCTCGGCATAATTTACGCGAAAAACAAAAATTATGATTTGGCAATAGAAGAACTAAAAGAAGCTCTGAATGGAAATCATAATGTAAAAAAAGACGCGCTCTATAATTTAATTATAATATACGGTAAATATCTAAAAAATTCTGACATAGCCTACTTTTATTATGATCAATTCAACAAAGAAAAAAATAACTAAAATTAAATAAATATGTCTAAAATTTTAACCGGCCTTGATATAGGTACTCATTCGATAAAATTAATTGAAGTGCTCAAGAAAAAGAAGGAAATAAAATTAATTTCCTGCGGGCTTAAGCTCTTACCTAGACAAACTTCGATAGACGATAAAATTTTAATTCTAAAAGAATTATGTAACGATTTAAACATTTCTAATCGGCAGATAAACACCTCAATTGCCGGAAAAGAAGTTATAATAAGATATGACAATTTTCCATTTATGACAAAAAAATCTCTAATTCATTCATTAAAGTTTGAGCATGAAAAATATATACCTTTTCCTTTAGACAAATGTATTGTAGATATAAATATCTTAAGTAAAAGCCCAAACAACAAAATAAATACTATAATCGTATCCGCCCAAAAATCATTTATTAATGGAAGGATAAATTTAATAAAAAAAGCTAACCTTACACCAATAAAAATAGGGATTGATTCTTTATGCCTTTACGAAATCTTCTCTCTAAGCCCTTTTTATTCAAAAAACAATTCTTATGTTCTTCTTGATATTGGAAAATCTTTTACAAACATACTGATTATTAATAAAGGAACTGTTGTTTTTTCCAGAGATATAAATATTGGCGGAGAAAATTTTACCATCTCAATTTCAGAACTGATGAGCATCCCGCTGAATAAAGCTGAACAAACAAAATACCAAATAGATGAAGCCACCTTATTAGACGCTCTACAGCCTGATTTAAACTCTCTAATGAATGAAATTGAACTATCAATTGCCTATTCAAAAAAAAATAATTTTATAAGTGATTTGGAATGTATATATGTTTCAGGAGGTTCTTCAAAGCTTAAAGGATTAGTCAAAACTCTTGAAAACGGCTTAAATATAAAATCGTTTCTTTGGAATCCTTTCATTAAACTGCAAAAAGATGAAGCCTTTGATATTTTAGATGATCATTATCAAGACCTAATCCTTGCATTAGGTATCGCCTTATCTTAAGAAAATATTTTCTTCAAACCTGTAAATCATAAATTAACATCGTGAATCGTACCTACAATGGGACTGTTGCGAAATGCAACAATCCCTGATTCCAAAAATTGAAATCATTAGCTTTTTCATCGGTGTAATCATTTTTTAATCGCTGAAATCTGGCGCTTATATTATTATGGCGCTGTTGCAAAATAAGCTAAAAGTTTCATTCCCACAGAAATGCGAATCCAGAAAGTCAATAAAATCAATAGTTCTGGATTGTCCGGTCAAGCCAGACAATGACAAAAGGGTATTTCACAACACCGCCATTATGCAACAGCCCCCGCGCAATATTAATTTATTAACACCCGTACAGCCTACCGGCAGGCATGACTTAGCCTTGTCCCTACAAACATTTTGTTTCTCTTCTTTTATTATATTTGCCTAATATATTTTCTCTTTTTTCCCCCTAGCTGCGAGCTAAGTACTAAAAACTATATTCATATGAATACAACGAAACGAACGACTACGGGGTAAATTCCTCGATAATTATCTTGCCATTTTTAGCATCTATTCTTATCATAAACTGCTTCAAAAAACTCATACCCAATAATCCTTCTAAATTAGAATTCTCTTCATAATCTAAAACGGCTGCTTCTATGTTCTTACCTTCAATATCTCCAATTCTTAAACTTTTAATTTTAACAATATTAGCATTAACTTTTCGTCCATCAGCTAAAGTAATATAAATAGGCGATTCCCCTCTTATCATACCTATGCCTAATTTATCAGCAATATCTCTGGATATTACAACTAAGCTTGCCCCTGTATCTAAAACAAAGTTTGCCTGAACTAAATCGTTTATAAGTACATTTACCATAATATTAGAACTTGAACCGGTAAAACTAATTGTATGAGTTGTGAAATCCTTTTTCATCTTCATTAAAGCTTTTTGTACATTATCAAACAAAAGCAATTCATTGGTTTCATGTTTTTTTAAAACATATTCTTGCTCTAATCTCCTACTAAAAAAATTCAATTCATTAATATAAACTGTTATTTTCTTATCCAGAATTTGTGTACTTTTGACTAAAACATCTTTTTTGTTTTCTCTAAGTTTTATTTTTGCCTGCAATGAATTAAACTCTTTTATCAAAAAATTATACTCTCGCATATCGTTTTCCGGCCTAAAAACACTGAGTTTTTGACTAACTACGGTCAACTCATCGTTTAACTCAACAATCTCCTTTACATATTTGTCAATCCTGCTTTTCGCAAAATCTTTATTTTTTTTATTCTTTATAGCTTCGTTTCTTAAATCTTCTAATTTTTCAAAACTTTCAATCATAATTTTTAAACTTCGAGGAGCATATTCCGGATGCCGAAAATACTCGTTTCTCCATTTTTTTCTAAGTTTAACTTGATCGCCAAAAGAATATTTTTCTATATTGAATATGTCTATTTTTTGCAAAACAATCTTTCCCGACCCTATATTTATTGTACAGCTTTCATTATTCTCTTCTTCAACAATACCTTCAATACTCTGTCCATTTTTTAAAAAAACTAAATCCGCGAACGAACATTCATGAAATACAATTGAAAAAAATATATACAAATAAAGAAAAAAATAAACTTTATCTCTCATACTTTTAATATTATTACCCATATAATTCATTAAAAATTGTTTCCAACTAGATTTTTATAATATCATATATTCATTCGACAGACTACATATTTTCACTTTTTGTAAAGGGGATAAAGCATTAAATCCGGACGCGAATATCATAAAAATAATTAAAATTTACTACCATTTATTCTACTAAATTTTATCCCTGCACCTTATTCCCTTAGACTATTGACTTTTTATATCAAATATGTTATTAATTTATTTATGAATACTGAAATAGAAAAATTGCAAAAAGAATTAGATAGAATACGTTCTCAGCTATATATTTTCTATGAATTAAATAAAGCTATGAGGACAACTCTTCGGCTTGATGAAATAATTTATATTATTTTGACCGGTTTAACTGCTCATCAAGGGTTAGGATTCAACCGAGCTATTCTTTTATTCTTAGATAATGATGGAAAAAATATTCAAGGATTTATGGGTATAGGGCCCCTGACCAGCAAAGAGTCAGGATCTATCTGGCATAGCATCGAAAAAGATAAAAAAAATTTATACGATCTTATTGATAATTATAACTTTTTTAAAAACACCAAAAATAATATGGCTTACCAATTTAATGAATTTATAAAATCACTTTCTTTTCAATATTCTCCTGAAAATAAAATATTATTTGATGCTCTTCAAAACAAATCTACCCTTCATTTTAAAAAAGAAGACACTTGTAATCTTCAACAAAACCCTTTAATTCAAAAGCTAAATCTGGAAGAATTTCTTCTTTGTTCTTTATGGATAAAATCTCAAGCAAAAGGAATAATAATAGTCGATAATTGTATCACTAAAAAATCTATTGAACCCGATGATATCAAAACTTTTAACATGTTTATTGACCAAGCCTCCGGAGCGATAGAAAACTCTCAATCGTTTGAAAGTACTCTCACCAAAGCTCATACCGACGCATTAACTTCTCTATGGAATTATGGTTATTTTCAATACAAATTAGATGAAGAATTAATAAAAGCTGATTCGGCTATATTACCTCTTTCAGTAATGATGATTGATGTGGATGATTTTAAAAAATTTAACGATACTTATGGACATATTCAAGGAGACAATGCTTTAAAAGAATTAAGCGCGACAATTAAAGAAAATTGCCGTAAAATAGATATATTATGCCGTTATGGCGGTGAAGAGTTCTCTTTAATTCTGCCTAATAACAACAAACAAGAAGCTGGTTTACTTGGGGAAAGAATTCGTAAATCTATTGAACAAAAAAAAATAATATCCGCTAATTTTACAGTAAGTATAGGAATTTCATCTTATCCTGAAGACGGCCGAAATAAAATAACA
>JAUVUO010000191.1 GCA_030601015.1 Candidatus Omnitrophota bacterium
AACTTCCTATTTCTACCAGCAGGGGTTGTATAAATAAATGTATATTTTGCAGTGAAACTAAAATTTGGAAAAAATACCGGTTTAGAAGTTCTGAGAATATATATGATGAAATAGTCTATCAGATTTCCAAATATCCGTTTATTAGATCGATTTTTTTTAATGATTCACTTATAAATGGCAACATAAAAATGATAAACCGGCTTTGCGATCTATTAATAGAGAATAAAATAGATATTTTATGGGGAGGACAAGCTTCGATAAGACAAGAGATGACAAAAGAAATCATTTTAAAAATGAAGAAATCCGGGCTTTCTCACGTTAGTTATGGGTTAGAAACAGCAAGCATAAGAATATTGGAAATGATGGGCAAACGCTTTACTCCTGAGATTGCAGAGAAAGTAATTCGAGATACTGCTCAGGCAGGCATTCGTGTTGATGTTAATATTATCATCGGCTTTCCTACGGAAACAGATGAGGATATACTTTTTACAGCTAACTTTCTTAAAAGAAATAAAAAGTTTATACAAGAGATATTTTTTCACCCGTTAGTTATTACTTCAGGGCCTTATCTTTATCAGCACTTAGATGAATTCGGTATAAAGTATGAAAATGAATTTAATCCAAACAGTTGGTATTCGAATAAAGAAGAAAACACATTAGAAAAAAGGTTAGAGACTTTAAGCTTTTATCAAAATTTTATTGATAGGAGGGGAGAAAGCTTTTTTGAATTAACTGATTATTATTTGTTTTTAGCAGAAACTTGTTTTAATAAAGGAGTTTATGATAAATCTTTAAAGTTTTATGAAAAAGCAAAAGAATCAAATAGTGATAGATTGAGAGATGCTTTTATAGAAAAGTGTTTGCAGCGGATAAAATATAAATTGTGAAATGTTGAATATGTTTATTAAATGTAAAAGTTCGGTTGATGGTTGAAAGCAGATTGAAATCCAAGGTATCATGGAAATATAAAAAGAGGGTAAGGGAAGCTGTTGTTACAATTATGACCGTAGGGGTTGTTTTATGTTCAATTGAATTATTCGCAAAAGTTTTAAATAATAAAATTAGAATAGTTCATGAAAATATTGAACCCGGTATAGGAGGTAAAGATGTCTTAGAGTTCCAATCAGGTTATCTTAAAGATAGAGAATTGTTTTGGAAATGGGATTCTTCCCAAGCAGAATTCAATTCAGTAGGTTTTTGGGATAAGGAATTACGCTTAAAAAAAGAAGAGGGAACCTTTAGGATTATATGCATGGGAGATTCTATTACATTCGGGTGGCCGGTAGAAAGAGAAAAAACATATCCAAAACAATTAGAAATTTTATTAAATCAAAATTTTTCCAATAAAATAGATGTTTTTAATGCCGGAGTTCCCGGTTATAGTTCTTACCAGGTTTTGAAATGGTTTAAAAGAGATATAGTAAATTATAATCCAGATTGCGTTATATTATATTTCGGAGTAAATGATTCAGGCTTAAGTATCAATAATAAATCTGATAAAGACCAGCCTCTTTTGCCGGAATGGGTGGTGTTTTCAGTAAATTATTTAAAAAAATTTGAATCTTTTAATATATGTCAAAAAATTTTTTTAAGATTTAAGTATCCTATAAGTAAAAATAATTCTAAAACTAAATGTAGAGTTAGCACTGAAGAATATAGAAAGAATATAGTGAATATAAATAAAATCGCTAAGGAACATGGGATAAAAACATTATTTCTTGTTAGTCCAGTTTACTATACTCCGGAAGACAGAATAGTTTCTACTAAAAAAGAATATTATCCTCCTGATGGAATTTATTGTTTGGATTTATATGATATCTTTAAAGAAAAAGAGAAGGAAGCTGCGGAAATATTTTTAGATGATGCTCGTCCAGATAATATTCATCTAACGGGTAAAGGACAGATATTTTTAGCTGAAAAGGTATACGAAAAGCTTGTTGGTGACAGTATAATTAAGAATATAAAATGCATGCTAGCTTTAAAAAAATAAATCTAATAATATTTGGTTTAGTTATAGCGATTGTTTTGTTAGAGATAGGGTTGCGTTTAGGAGGGGCATTCTATTTGCTAAAGCAAGAGCATCCAAATGTTAAAACTCTTAATCAGGAAGATATATACCGCATATTATGTTTAGGGGAATCTACAACAGCGTCTGGAGGAAATCATTCTTATCCCAATCAGTTACATGAGATTTTAAATTCAGGGGATGCGGGTATTAAATTTTCTGTGATAAATAAAGGAATTCCCTCGACAGATACAGGTTATATTTTAGCTGATTTAGATAAAAATTTAGATAAATATAAGCCGGATATGATAATTGCTATGATGGGGGTAAATGATAGTAAACATACTTTTAAATATAAGGGTAATTTTAATAAATTTTCATTTTTAAAGCAATTTCGGGTTTATAAGATTATAAAGCTTTTGTGGGAGCATATAAAGTATAAAATAAATAATTTTAGTAATAGAATAAGCAGTGAAGTGTCAGTAGATAATGATGGTGCATTAAAGGAGCAGTTAATAAATTTTAAGACTGTAAAATTTAAAAAAGAGAAGGAAAAAAATTTATCTGTGAATGGGGTGAATCCTATAAAGGGGGGTGAGTTTACGGGGGCTATCAAAAATTTGGAGGAGAAAGGAAAATCAAAATTAGGATGGGATTGTTTAGGGTTGGGGAGATATGCTGAGGCGGAGAGGGTGTTTAAGCATATAATTAAAATGCATCCAGAGAATAGTAGTTCATATGTTGGATTAGGGCGGATTTATCAATATAAACGTGAGTTTATTAAGTCCGAAAAAATGTTTTTAAAAGCTGGGGAAATAGATGCGCAAGATACGGAAGTTTTAATGAATATAGGGTGGTTTTATAATGTTGTAGATAGATATGCCGATGCTATAGATGCCTTTGAGAAAGTTTTGGAAAAAAATTCTAAGCATACTAGGGCATATCTGGAATTGGCATGGTGTTTCGAGAAATTGGGTAAATATGAAGAAGTTGAACTAATATTGATGAAAGCTATTGAAATGGGTATAGAAGATGCCAATTTATATAATAAAATAGCAAGTTGTTATACAAAACAAGGAAATAATTCAGAAGGCGCTAAATTTTATAATAAGGCCAATAGATTGCGGTTGGCTGAAGATGATTCTATAACGGAATATAATTATAGGAGATTAAAGGAAATTGTAAAGAGAAGGGGAATTAAACTGGTATGTGTACAGTATCCGATGCGCAGCATAGAACAATTGAAAATAATAATTGGCGTAGGTACCAATGTTGTATATGTGGATAATGAAATATTATTTAAAAATGCAGTAAAACTGGGTAAATATGGAGATTGCTTTATTGATAATTTTGCCGGAGATTTTGGGCACACTACGAATAAAGGGAGTAGAATGTTGGCAGAAAATATTGCAAATGTTATATTGAACAAATGGTTTAT
>JAUVUO010000135.1 GCA_030601015.1 Candidatus Omnitrophota bacterium
ATTTTTGAGTATATTGAAATGTACTACAATCCTACAATCGCAAAAGGGCGCATTCAACGCTTGGTTAGTTGAGCTCTTTTGAGTACGAAAAACTGGCGTTACTATCTTAATAATTTGTCCACTAAACAGGGGAAGTGCAGGGACAAACAACAGGTTTACTAAGAAAGAAGTTTACGTGGCTTAAAAAGGTATATTGGAAGGAAAATATTGTATGGTTACCGGGATTCTTTATTTCTACTAAGGATTGGTTGTGAAGTTAAATCTTATAATACCTGTACATAATGAAGAATGTTTTATAGAAAAAGTATTGGCTGATCTAGATTCTAAACTTCGGATAAAACATACAATTACAGTGATCGATGATTGCTCCTCTGACCACAGTCTGGATATTATAAAAAAGTTTGCAAATCGCCACCCAAATACAGTAGTATTTTCAAACGATATACATCGGGGTTTTGCTTACTGTTTAAAAAAGGGATTTAAATCAACACCGGATAACTATCTGGTAGTGCCAGTAATGGCAGATTGCTGTGATGAGATAGGGTTGATAGAAAAGATGTATTATCAAATTGACCAAGGTTACGATATTGTTTGTGGCTCAAGATATATTTCAGGCGGGCAACGTATTGGCGGTCCATTTTTTAAAAAATGGGGGGGTATGATAGGTAGTTTTTTACTATATAAAATTAAGAAAATTCCTTGTACTGATTTGTCAAATTCTTTTAAAATGTATCAGAAGGAAATCTTCGATTCAATAAATATAGAAAGTGAGAGTTTTGAAATCTCTATGGAAGTAATTTTAAAGGCTTATTTTAAGGGATATAGAATTACAGAGTTGCCAACTATTTGGAAAGAGAGAGCTGATGATAAGTCAAAATTTAATTTATGGAAAGACAGCTTAATATATCTAAAATGGTTCTTCTGGGCGCTATTGAAAGTTAAAAATAGGCATAGAAATATAGCTCAGAGAAAAGAGGAACAAGAGAAATGTTAAAAGCTGTTGAAAATAGGATTATTAATTTAATTAACAGATTTTTAATTTTTATCTTTGGTTATTCGGTAATAGTCGATTTTTATTTAAGAATTCTCTTAGAAAAAAATGATCGGCTTTTATTTTTTATTGAGATTCAAAGAATAATCTATTGGCCTCTTTGTGGTTTAGTTTTTGTTATCCTTTTTATTGGTCTGTTATTCCAAACAAATAAGAATCACTTGAAAGAAGAGAGATATTTTAGAATACATAGACGGGATTTATTATATTTCATGGGTGTGATTATCATTTTTATTTTAGCTTTTTTAATTAGAGTTTATAAATTACAAGCAGCCCCCGTTAATTATGATGAAGCATTTGAATTCTTAAGATCTGCCCAGAATCCTAATTTTATTACTAAATACGCTTATATCCCTGTAACGGCTTTAAGCGGCTATATTCAAATTTTTTTCGTATATTTAGTTTATCTGGCTGGAAAGTTTTTTCATCACCCTGCCTGTATGGTTCGGATACCCTCGGTTATTATAGGAACGGCCACAGTTGTTTTGACATATAAATTAACATATCAAATGTATGGGCGCATGGCAGGCTTACTTTCTTCGCTTTTTATGTGCTTTTTACCTTGGCATATAATTCATTCACGCATAGGTATGAGTGCTATTTTAATGCCGTTTTCTGGTTGTTTAATTTTTTACACCCTATACAACTCAATTATCCAGAAAAGCATATGGAATTTTTTACTTGCCTGTTTATTCCTTGGGCTTGGTTCTCTTTATACCTATCAAGTTTCGCTTCTTTTTATTCCGATATTTTTTACCATATTAGTTTGTTTAAGAAAACATTTCAATTGGGTTTCATTAAAAGTAATTCTGTGTGGGGTTTTAATCTTCTTTTTATTTTTTTATCCACTTTTATATTTGCAAATAATAGAAAGGGATATAGACTTCTTAGATAATTTATATAGGCCGTATCATATCAACGTATTTTCTAAAGGATTTTTCTTATCTAACATTCTGAAAAATCTTACAGAGAACACTAAATTAGGCATGGGGAATCTTTTTTTTAGTTGTCATAAAGGGCCATTACTTTATGCCCGCTCTTTAAAATCCGCTTTACTATTAGGGGCACCAATATTTTTTCTATTATTGGTTTCGACTGTCTTTGCTCTTTCGAGACGGAGGATCTCAGATAAAATGATTTTAATCTGGATGGGAACTGGATTATTTATGGTCTTTGCCTTTGGAGGGTGCTCATTTAAAAATTGCATGGAAGCTCGATATCTTCTTATTATATTGCCTATCCCGTTGATTCTTATTGCCAGGTTTATCAATTCATTTTTTTTTAAACAGAGAAATAAAAATAGTTTAATATCCAAGATAAAGGTATGGTTACTTATAATAGGAGTTTTTATTTGCATGGACATTGTTGCTATAGAATTGCTTCAAATCATAGACTATTTTATTACAGACTCAATATCTATAGAAGCACGCAAAGAAAATAGCTTTGGTTGTGCCAAAGCAGCAGAATTTTTTCGGCATGTTCCCAATGGGGGCAATTCTATAATTATCAGCGACATACGAATGTATCCTATTATAACTTATCTAAGATATTATTTTTTTAATAAGGATAAAAATATTTCTTTATATCTTTTAGAATCAAAAAATAAAAAAGAAATGCTCCCTAAAAAAACCTATTATGTCATTTGGGCGCCAGAAAGTCATAAAACAAATTACTGGGGGGGGGTATTTCGGAATCTTTATAATATTTTTAGCCAAAAATATCCTTACCAGCTTCCCATCAAAACAATTTATTATCCAAACGGCCAAGCTGCAATATTTATTTTTGAAATTAAAGAGAAGGGAGGAAATTTTATTTCTTACCTTAGAGAAAAAATTGATGTTTGGATGATAAAAATATGGACTTTAAATGATGTTTTCACATATAAAATTTGAATTACAGTGAGTTTATTCCCACGCAGGTTAGGGGGTAAAATATAGGATTTTAATTATTAGAAGAAATGCTTTAAAGCGATCCGTGTTACAGCATTACAGCATAGACTGAGGCGGGGGTATCATCTTCTAGTTTAATTAAGGCAGCTAATATGCTAGTAATGATTATCGAGACTTAAGTGAAAATCGTAAGATTGTTTTTATCATAGGTACTGATAGTAATTGTTAGGGTAATGCTGTTGTAAAAAGTTTTTTTTGCATATGCTAAGAGTTGAGCGGATAAGCTGTTAGAGATTTAGAATAAAACAAGGAACTAAACAAGCAAATTTTGTAGATATTTAAAAATGTTACATCAGTAAAAGAATGGATTTAACGCGGGGCTATTTTACCCCTGTTGATTTTGGGAAAAACTTCAGTTTTTTAAAATCCTGTCGCTTAAAAAGGAGAAAAACATGAAATTGAAAGATAAGATTGGTATTGGTTGTAGTATCGTGAAAACTAAATTACTAAGAAGCAAGATTCCCTTATTTGTTGCTTGGTCTATAACTAACAGATGTAATCTCAACTGTAAATATTGCAGCAGACAAAATATTAACTCTACGGAATTAAAGACTTCGGAAGTTCTTTCAATAATTGAAGAATTGAAAAATTTGGGGACAAAGATAATATCGTTTACCGGCGGTGAACCACTCTTACGGGCGGACATCAAGGATATTATTAATTATACGCGTAGGTGTGGAATATTTATTAATGTTAACACCAATGGGACTCTATTTTCACAAAAGATCAATGCCTTGGATGGTATCAGGAGCGTAAAATTTAGTCTTGATGGTCCCCCAGAAGTTAATAACTATATAAGAGGTAAAGATTCTTTTCAGAAAGTAATTGAAGCAATAAAATTAGCAAAAAGTAGAAAGATTGCGGTTTCTATTGTTACAGTGCTTTCCAAGTATAATTTGGATTCCATTGATTATTTGATTAACTTAGCAGAAAGTTTAGGAATAGGGATACTTTTTCAACCTCTAACATTAACATTGCTAGGTGCAGATACTGTTAATCGAGATATTCCAGATATTCAGGGCTATAAAGGTGTTATGGATAAATTAATTGCATATAGAAGAAAAGCTGAGACGGTTCTTAATAGTATGAAAGGGTTGATTTATTTAAGGGATTGGCCAGATAGCAAGGATATTTTTTGCTATAATAAAAATATCAGTTGTAGAATTGAAACGGATGGCTATTTATATCATTGTGGTAGGAAACAGGATAAAGCGATGGCTTTAAATTGTTTAACGGTAGGTGTAAGCAAAGCTTTTGATAATCTAAATGACGTATCTTGTAATGATTGTTGGTGTGCTTTGCGCTTGGAAAACAACTTCATTGCATCTTTAGATTTAAGAGTGATTCTTTCACAGTTAAAAAATAAACGATGGAGGGAAGGAATTTAATGAGATTTGAGGTTAAACTAAAGGTGTTAAACTCCGTTAGTTATCAAATAAATTATTATTTACCTTAATAATATTAATCAGATGTAAAAATATTTTTGAAAGACAGAAATCAGATAATTTTATTAAAAGATTGTGGAGTTAGATGAAAATAGCTTTAATTCATTGTCCAATTAAACACAAGATATTTTCAGAAAATCTTCGAGTAGTAGATGAAGAGTTCTGCCTTGCCCCGCCTATTTCTTTAGCCTATGTTGCTGCTATTATAGAAAAAGCAGGCCATGAAGTGATCTTGGTTGATGCACATACTCTTAGGCTTACCAAACAAC
>JAUVUO010000144.1 GCA_030601015.1 Candidatus Omnitrophota bacterium
AGACTCAAGTTATAATATCAAAAAATTTAGGGCTTATCTCTGATACCAAAGATTTATTAAACGAAATAGAAATATTACGTAAAATGACACTCAACTTTATAAAGCATTTAAAAAATAAAGTTAATAATTAATAAAGTAGAAGGTAAAGATAAAATGACTGATAATTTTATATCAAAAAACAAAGAATTTAGAAATATTAATTTAGACCCATCCACCCATTCGCCTACTAACTCATCCACCCATCCACCCATCCACCCATCCACCGATACAGCCATCAAAGTAGATCGTGTCTCTAAAAAATATTCCAAATCCCTAAAACGTTCCATGCTCTACGGTGTAAAAGATATTGCTCGAAATACCTTTGGCTTAAGTTCACATTCAGATAAATTAAGAAAAAACGAATTTTGGGCGGTTGATAACATTTCTTTTGAAGTTAAAAAGGGAGAAACTTTGGGAATCATTGGCCCAAATGGTTCGGGAAAAACTACTTTACTCAAGCTCTTAAATGGTATTTTTTGGCCAGATAAAGGTAAAATTACGGTTAGAGGTAAGGTAGGCGCACTTATTGAAGTAGGTGCAGGATTTCACCCTTTGCTTACTGGCCGTGAAAATATTTATATCAATGCCGCAATACTGGGAATGACTAAAAAGGAAGTAGATGAGAAATTTGATGATATTGTGGAATTTGCTGATATTGGTGATTTTTTAGATGCCCCGGTTAAGCATTATTCCAGCGGAATGTTCGTGCGATTAGGATTTTCTGTTGCAGTCCATTGCGAACCGGATATTTTATTAGTTGATGAAGTGCTAGCCGTTGGAGATAAGGGTTTTCAAAATAAATGTTTCAATAAAATTGGCGAACTTAAAAAAAATGGAACAACAACTATATTAGTGTCTCATAATATGCATACAATCTCGACTTTTACAGAAAAGGTTATTTTTTTAAATAACGGTAAAGCCAAGTATTTTAAGACAGTGGCGGAGGGTATTAAGGAATATGCCAACTTATTTATTAATAAAGAAAATTTGGGTTTAGAAAAAATTTGCAGTGGTAATGATAATATTAAATTTTTTAATATCCAAATAAACAAGAGAATATTTTACCCTGGTGATTCCTTTTCAATATCTATGAGATATGAATCTTCTGTAGATTATGAAGATGTAGACATTGATACTGCAATTTACAGCGGGAATGAGCCATTACATTATTTTCAGGCAACCAATAAGGCATATGCCAAAAAAATAAATTTACAAAAAGGGAAGCATACTTTTAATATAAAAATAGAAGATATACAAATAAATAATGCTATGGCAAAAATTGTGACAGTGATATGGTCAAAAAATAGAAGTGAAGTTTTATTTTGGTGGAGAATTCCTGTTGAATTTAAAGGAGTTGATTATTCAACAGGGAAAAATTTTTTAAAAATGTTATATAAAATAGAAGGTTAAAATATGGTTAATAGTTTATCAATGGCAAAAAAGGCACATACAAAATATAAGAACATTAATGCAATAATTAAAAATAATCTTTGCAATGGTTGTGGTGTTTGTGAAGCTGTTTGTCCTGCTAGTTGTATTAAGTTTAAATGGATGAATGACTTAAAAAAACCCGAGATTAATTTCGATAAATGTATAAATTGTGGTAGATGCTACCGAGTTTGTCCTGGTAAAGATATTGAAAGTCATATTGGAGTATATGAAAAATATCTTGGGAAAACAGACGAAAGTTTTATTATGGTAGGAGCTGAAAAATATAAAAATAAATACACTGCATCTGGTGGGTTTATAACCTCTTTTTTAGCATATTTATTGGATAGTAAAAAGATAAGTGGAGTATTAGTAGTTTCGTTAGAAGGAAACGATCTTAAAAATGCGAAAGGTATAATAATCGAGAACTCCTCAGATTTAAGAAAAACAACAGGTTCATTATATTTCAGTGTTCCACTTGGAAAAGGTTTAAAGGAAGTATTTAAAATGAAAGGGAAGTTTGCAGTAGTTGGGTTACCCTGCCAAATAAGAGGTATAAACAATTTGATTGGGCAATCAAAAGAATTTAAAGGGAAAATATTTATCAAAATTGGTTTATTCTGTGGTTTTATGATTGGTTATAATGCAGTGAAATATTTATTGGATTCCCTTAAGATTCCAAATAAAAATAGTATAAAAAAAATATCTTTTAGAGCAAAAAAAGATGATAAAGAAGGTTTTTTAGTTGAAACTTCCGACAAAGATTATTTTATACCAATATCCATATATGGGACAGTGTTAAATCGTTCTTTCTCTAATAAGCGGTGTTTGATGTGTAATGATATGACAAATGAATATGCTGATATTTCATGTGGCGATACACATAAATTTGGGTTAAAAAAATCTTTAATAATAAGTAGGAATGAAAAAGCAACAAAACTTATAAAATTGGCGGAAGAATTAGGTTACTTAAAAACTATTAGAAAAATGGGGGAGAAAGATATTTTTACTTCTCAAGAGGAAATTTTAAGATATAAGAAAGATACCATTGATATAAGACTTAAAATAATGAGATTAGTAAATGGAAAAATTCCTAAGTTTGAAGTAAATTCGTTACCAAAAAGTAATTTTCATCAGAAAATGGGATCACTACTTTACATATTGAATTGTTATCTAACAAAGAATAAAACGACAAGAAGGATATTCTTTTTAGCGCCAAAAAGTTTAATAAAAAGATATAATTCGTTTATAGGTCATTTGCTATGGAGTAGGTAAATCTATATATTAGTAATTAATACAATTAATTAAAAATGGAATACACAATACAACAAAAAGTATTATTGAAGGCGAAATACATGATACGGAAAACAACGCTAACACTAAACAATCAAATGAAAAAGATATTCATAAAAATGGGTTTTTTGAAATCCGGAAAAAAAATACAGGAAAAAATTCTAAAATACTGTAATTATATGAAGGGAGACAAGCCAGGGCATTATAAATATTCTGCTGATTGCCCAGAGACAGTATGGGCATCGTCTTTTGCAGTACTTGTGCTCGGTTTGATTGGTGAACTTGAAAAAATTTCTGAAAAGGAGAAAAGTTTGTGGATAAAATATATTCAGAATTTTCAGGATGAAAAAACAGGATTTTTTTTAGACCCAAAATTTAAAGATAGGGACAAAAAGAGTTTTATACATTCAAATGAGCTTCTGTTTGCTCACTAATCAACTTTTATAATGGGAGCACTTGCGCTACTTGGAGGAAAGCATCTCTATCCAATAAAGTGGGTACATGAATTTAGGGATCCTGCCAAAATGAAAAAATGGATTGAAACACGACCTTGGGAAATTAATCCCTGGGTGGTTGGTAACTGGTCTTATGATATGGGATGTGCTATGGGGATGGATTATTTAGTTACGAAAAACGATAGAAACCTTGAAGCAATGAATGCGTACTTTGAATGGTATGATAAACATCAATTAAAAAAAACTGGATGGTGGGAATTTAAGGGGCAAGGCACAGTTAGCGAACAGCAATATGGTGGTTATCACACACTAATGGTATATCGTATGTTTGATAGACCTGTCCCAAGGGCGGAGAGAATGATAGAAAGTTCACTTTCACTTCAATCAAGAGATGGTATGTTTGTAAGAAGTGGCGGTGGTGGCTGTTGCGAAGATATGGATGTTATTGATACGTTAGTAAGTTTGGGGTTGGCAACGGATTATAAACAAGAAGAGATTAAAGAAGCACTTTTAAAGGCACTTCCCGCTATTTTATGCAAACAAAATTTCGATGGTGGATTTTATGATAAGCTAAAAGGGAGTCGTGCTGAATTTGGGTGGAGACTTTGTTCTGCAAGGCTTGGTGAAAGTGATCTTTGCAGTACATTATTTCAATGCTTTTGTATTGCACTTATAGGAGAATTTTTAGATGACAAAAAGATTATGGATACAAAATGGCATCATCATAAAACTTATTGTCATTGTGTAAAAAAGAGAATTAAACTTAAGTAATGTAAGAAGGTAAAAAAATGGGTAATAAAAAATGGTCAGTTTAAAACGTATTATAAAATGCATATTACGAAAAGTGTGCATAGTTTCGAATAAGGATACAGGGGAAAAACAAAATAATGTATCATTGCTTTATGATGAAAAATTGATATCTATGATAGGAATGGAAATGCATTGCTTTTGCTATCCAGAATAAAGTCAAAAAGTAGGTTTAAATTATGAATAATCAATTTCAAAAAGTAATAAAAATATTAGTTACTGGTGGAGTAGGATTTATTGGAAGCCATTTAATAGGAAGGTTATTGAAAGAAGGATATGAAGTAATTTGTTTGGATAATTTTAATGATTATTATAATCCACAAATAAAGAGAAATAATATTAAGCCCTATTTAAGAGAAAGAAATTTTAATTTAATGGAAGCAGATATTAGAGATAAAGATACTTTAAAAAAGATATTTGAAAAATATAAATTTCAAAAAGTAATTCATCTTGCAGCTCAAGCAGGAGTA
>JAUVUO010000049.1 GCA_030601015.1 Candidatus Omnitrophota bacterium
TAAATAAATTTCGAAAAAACGCACTTTTAGGGATTATTAATATTCAGGCTGATAAACATAGGGTGTTAAGGTATGGAAGAGCTTATTTTACTATCGGTAATACAGCTGATTTCCACTGGTCAATTAAAGTAATTTCTTCTTATTACTCAACAAAGCCGATTTATAATCAAAATTTTCTTAAAATAGCAGGTAAAACAATACCTATTAACAAAAAAGATGGTACAATTTTAATAAATTATTTATATAAACCAAACGATTTTAAAACGATATCTTTTAAAGATTTAATTAATAAAAATTTTCCTGCCGGACTTTTTAAAAATAAAATAGTTTTAATCTCTCCGACTTTAAAACTTGCTCATGATATTCATGCGACACCTTTAGATAAAATGCCGGGAACATTTGCTCAAGCTAATATTATAGCTAATATCCTTACAAACAAAGTTCTTGAACCGATTGCGTATATAAAAAACGCGGCAATTTTACTTTTATTATTAGTTTTTTTAGGTATTGTATCAAATTTTTTTCCGTTGATGCAAAGGATTATTATTTCATTAGGATGTCTTCTAATCCTTTTTTGGATAACTCTAGTTTTTAAGTTCTATGGCTGGCAAATTGATTTTGGGAATATAACTATAGCTTTTTTGGGGTTTACTTTTATTTCAAATATTTATATTTATATAAAATTTCAATTATCAATTAATAAATTAAAAAATAAAATGACAAAAGACCCTTTAACCCATCTTTGCCATCTTAGATATTTTATAGAAAGAGCGCAGATTGAGACTAAAAATCTTTCTAAAAGAAGAGATTATTTAATAATTATTAAACTCGAAGGCTTAGATTATATTTCGAAAGGTGAGAATATAGAAAGACTTAAATGTATTTGGAAAGAAATTTTCGAGTTTCTTTTACCTATTTCAAATTTATGGGGCAAATATGATGAAGAAGTCATTTTAGGACGATTAAAAAATTTAAAAGAGATGAAAAAAATAAAAAACAGTTTAGATGTTGTCTTTTATGAAAAAAATTTAAATGTAACAATAAAAATTGCCGGTCTTAAGATATCCAATACAAATATTAGGAATATAACAACTTTTATTCTTAAAAAAATGGATGAGGCCTCTCAAAATCTTGTAATCTTTAATGAAAAGGATTTCCCTCTGCATGTAAAGAAAGCTAACAAAAATATTGATGTTATATCTTCATTATTCGATGACGCGGAAATTAAAAACAGAGAACTTCTAGAAACTTTAAGAAGAGTCAAAGTGGAAGAAAAAAAAACCCAGGAAGCATATCTTCAATTAATATCATCGCTGGTCAATGCACTTGAATCTAAAGATCCTTACACTAAAGGGCATACTAAGCGTGTGTGTGATTATTCTCTTATTTTAGCTAGAAAAATGGATTTATCTGACCAGGAAATTGACAAAATTAAAAAAGCGGCTCTGCTTCATGATTTAGGTAAAATTGCTATTCCTGATGAAATATTACATAAAAAAGGACGCCTTTCTGATGACGAATATAATATAATTAAAAGCCATACCATAATGAGTTCCACGATTATGGCTCCTATTGAAGATTTTAAAGAAATAATTCCATACGTTGTTCATCATCATGAAAGTTTTGACGGCAGTGGATATCCTCATGGATTGGCTGGTGATTTTATTCCCGTAGGTTCCCGTATTATAGCAATTGCAGATGTTTTTGATGCTTTAACTACAGGGCGTTCGTATAAAAAAGCTTTCACAGTCGAAGCAACAGTAGAGGAATTAATACGAATAAAAGGAATTAAATTTGATCCTATACTGGTTGATAAATTTATAGAAGCATTAAAAGATGCCAAAATACTCAGTGTATCTTTCCTACCTCCGAAGCGTGAGATTATTGATTAATCATTCTATTTATCATTATAGTCTCTTCCACCAAATCAGCAATAATCCTTGACATTATTAGCTTATACCGTTAAATTATGTAATTATGGAAATTCCGTCGAAATATAATTCTAAAGAAACTGAATCCAAAATTTTGGAAAAATGGCTTCAAAAAAACAGTTACCATGCGGAGGTGAACTCTAAAAATAATCCTTTTTCTATTGTTATTCCCCCGCCAAATGTAACAGGGATACTTCATATGGGCCATGCTTTGAACAACACTATTCAAGATGTATTAATCAGATTTAAAAGAATGAAAGGATATCAATCTTTGTGGATGCCGGGTACTGATCATGCCGGAATAGCTACCCAGAATGTAGTAGAAAGAAGTTTAGCCAAAGAAGGCTTAAAAAAAGAAGACATAGGACGGATTGAATTTGATAAACGCCTCTGGAAATGGAAAGAAGAGTATGGATCTACAATAATTGACCAGCTTAAAAAATTAGGGTCAAGCTGTGATTGGGAAAGAACACGTTTTACCATGGATGATGAATACAGCGAGGCGGTTAAAGAAGTATTCATAAGACTTTATAACAAAAATTTAGTTTACCGAAGTAATTATATAATTAATTGGTGCCCTAGATGTAAAACGGCATTGAGTGATGAAGAAGCCGTTCATAAAGAGCTTGACGGGTGGCTTTACTATATTAAATATCCCATAAAGAAAAGCAAGCCTAATATTGAATGTCCGGATCATATTGTTGTTGCCACAACCAGGCCGGAAACTATGTTTGGAGATACAGCTATTGCTATAAACCCTAAGGATAAAAAATATGCCTGGATTAAAGATACGAAAATTATTCTACCGATAGTTAACAGAGAATTAAAAGTTATAGAAGATAAAGCGATTGATATGGGGTTCGGAACAGGAGCAATAAAAGTAACTCCTGCTCATGATATGGTAGATTTTGATTTAGGAAAAATGTATGATTTGGATTTTATAAACATAATGAATGATGATGCTACATTAAACAAAAATGTACCGGATAACTTTATAGGTATGGATAGATTTGAAGCGAGGGAAGCGATCTTAGATGTTTTGGATGAAATGAAATTGTTAGAAAAAAAAGTTGCTTATAAAATAAACGCCGGACATTGTTATCGTTGTCATACAATAATAGAACCGCGGATATCTCTTCAATGGTTTGTGAAAATGAAACCTTTAGCTGAGAAAGCAATCAAAGTTGTAGAAGACGATGAAATAAAATTTTATCCCGAACGATGGAAAAAAGTTTATCTTAATTGGATGAATAATATACATGATTGGTGTATATCACGCCAAATCTGGTGGGGGCATCGGTTACCGGTTTATTATTGTAAAAATTGTCAGGAAACTATAAATACGGATACTAATAACAATTCTGATAATAAACCCTCTGATTTTTCTAACCGTGGAATAATAGTTTCTAAAACAAAACCCGATAAATGTCCGGATTGCGGTTGCGAAAATATTGTGCAGGAAAATGATGTATTAGATACCTGGTTTTCCAGCTGGTTATGGCCTTTTGCGACATTCTACTGGCCTTTTAAAATCAGCGATACCGAACAAAACAAAATATACCAAGATGAATTAAATTATTTTCTCCCAACATCTTGTCTGGTTACCGCGTCTGAAATACTTTTCTTTTGGGTTGCAAGGATGATAATGGCCGGTTTGGAATTTACTGATCAAATACCGTTTCATGATGTAATAATCCATGGTACCGTTAGGGACGATAAAGGAATAAAAATGTCAAAATCTTTGGGTAATACTATTAATCCTTTAGAGATTATTGATAAGTTTGGGGCAGATGCCTTAAGATTCTCTTTAATGCTGCAAGCCGCTAGCGGTTCAGATGTATATCTTTCTGACGAAAAGTTTCTTGTGGGAAGAAACTTTTCAAACAAAATATGGAATGCTACAAGATTTATTTTCATAAAGATGAATGATAATAATATAGAAATTGATAACTTGGAATTTGCTAAAATAGAAGGAATTGATAAATTCATATTAAACGAGTTTGATCAAACCATTGAACAGTCCGAAAACTATTTAAATAATTATGCTTTAAATGAAGCGGCAAAAAAAATATACGATTTTTTTTGGCATATGCTTTGTGACTGGTATATTGAAATAATAAAAGATGATTTTACCATTGCTAAAGCAAAAATATCTATATATCTACTTATAAATTCTTTAAAATTGCTGCATCCATTTATGCCATTTATCACTGAAGAGATTTTTAATTTGATTAAAACCAATACTAACTTGAATTTGGATGGATTGATGATAGTCTCATCTTGGCCGGTAAAATTGAATATTAAAAACGTTGAGTTGGAGTTGAAAGAGATTACTATGCTTTTAACTACTATAAAAGAAATTAGAAATATAAAAATCGATTTAGGACTTGCTCAAAAAAAGGTCGATTTGCAAGTCGTTGTTAAAAGTAACCAGTTACAATTATGGGAAGACAATAAACCCTGGATAAAACGTTTAACATCCACACAAAATATTTTATTTAAAAAAAAGCTGGATAAGGTTTTATATGAAAATAATTTTTGGTCTTTTAATTTAGGTATCGAATCAATAGATATGTCCGGCTTTATATTTTCTTTAGATAAAAAAATTAATAATTTAGATGGCGCATTAAGTAAAGTTATAAAAAAATTAAATAACGAAAAATTTCTAGAAAAAGCCTCTAAAGATATAATTGAAAAAGAAAAAATGAAATTTGATGATATGTCTAGCCAATTAAACAGACTTAAGGAGCTTAAGAGTGCATTTATCTAAAGAAACTCTGCTTATAATAAAAAAAGCTTTAAATGAAGATATTAACACGAAAGATATTACCACTTGTCTAACTATTCCTGAAGGCCTTAAAGGGCAGGGAATAATTATTGCTAAAGAAAAAGGTATTCTTTGCGGTATAGAAATAGCGGAAGAAATTTTTAAGAGTTTAGATACAGAAATATCTTTCAAAAATTTCAAAAAAGATGGAGCTTTCGTTGAAAAAGGTGAAAAAATAGCTAAAATTACCGGTAATTTACGAACGGTGCTTACAGGAGAAAGGGTAGCTCTAAATTTTTTATCAATGCTGTCAGGAATCTCTACCGTTACTAAAAAATTTGTTGATAAAGTTAGGGGAACTAATGTAAAAATTTTAGATACCAGAAAAACTACTCCAAATTTACGCAATTTGGAAAAATACGCGGTTAGTACAGGCGGAGGCCTCAATCACCGAGAGACTCTTTTTCACGGAATTTTAGTTAAAGATAATCATTTAAAAGCTTCAGGATGTATTATTAACAGTAAATTAGATAAGAAAAAAGTAGCGGCAATGATAGCTAACATCAAAAAAAATACTTCAATAAAGATAGAAATTGAAGTTGAAAATATTTCAGAGTTTATAATTGTCGCAGATAATCATCCTAATATCATAATGCTTGATAATTTCACTTTACCTGATTTAATTAAAACAATAGAAAAACGTAACAAATCCTATCCTGACATACTCCTTGAAGCTTCCGGAGGAATAACCTTAAAAAATGTAAAAAAAGTTGCCCGCGCGGGAATTGATTTCATTTCCATAGGTATGCTAACTCATTCTACCCAAGCCCTTGATTTTTCTTTGGATATACTTTAGCTTTCACTGCGTTCAGCGTCATATACGCCTTACGGCGTGAAATAAGTTCGCTTCGCTCTCGAAATAAGCTCACTGCGTTCGCGTCATAAATTCTGCTAACGCAGAATGTCATATAATAGTTAAAAAAAAGAAAAATCGTATTGCGTAACACGTATCTGGTAAAAAAAAATAAAAAATCGTAGGGGCGCAATATCTTGCGCCCGGAATAAATATGGTAAAAAATATTGGGACGAAATACCAAAACATTATCTATATGCCGAATGGAATTGTTTGTATTATTATTGACCGAAAGGGACATTATTAACGGACACAAAATATTGTGTCCCTACTGAATGATTTTTGACCAATTATTCCTGGAGCAATTATAGATTGTCAAATATAGCTTCACTATTATAATATAGATTACCGGTTTTTATTCACAATAAAAAATATACCAGAGATGAACATAATATATTATGGAAAAGTTTGAACTTATAAGCGAATTTAGGCCTACAGGAGACCAACCTCAGGCAATTAATAAAATTATAAAGGGATTAAAACAAAAAAAAAAGTTTTTAACACTTTTAGGGGTTACCGGTTCCGGCAAAACTTTTACTTTAGCTTGTGCCATTGAAAAAATGAACAAACCTATTCTTGTTATTTCACATAATAAAACTTTAGCCAGCCAATTATATGCTGAGTTTAAAGGTTTTTTCAAAAAAAATGCCGTTGAATACTTTGTAAGTTATTATGACTATTATCAACCTGAAAGTTATATCCCTCAAACAGATACCTACATTGAAAAAGATTCTTCAATAAATGACCGGATTGACCGTTTGAGATTAGCAACAACAAGTTCTCTTGTCTCCCGAAGAGATGTAATAGTTGTTGCATCTGTATCATGTATTTATAATCTTGGGTCACCTGAGGATTATCAGGATTTGATTCTTTACATAAATGAAGGAGATAACATAAGTATCGAACAACTTTTAAAAAGATTTATTATAATTCAATATGAAAGGAACGATTTTGATTTTCAACGCGGAACTTTTAGAGTAAAAGGAGATACTATTGATATTTTCCCTTCCTACAAAGAAAATCCTATAAGAATAGAGTTTTTTGGTGATGAAATCGAAAAAATATATGAATTTAATCCCATTACCGGAGAGAAAAAAATAAAACTTAATAAAATCGGTATATATCCTTCTAAACATTTTGTTATTGGGAAAGAAAAAATTGACTCTGCTATAAAAACTATTAAATGGGAATTGGAAGACCGATTAAATTATTTTAAAAAAATTAGTAAACTATTAGAAGCCCAGCGTTTAAAACAAAGGACTCTTTATGATATGGAGATGCTTAAAGAGTGCGGGTATTGTCACGGTATAGAAAACTATTCTCGTCATTTGAGTTCTAGGCCGATAGGATCCAGGCCTTATTGTCTTATTGATTATTTCCCTAAAGATTTCATTACTATCATAGATGAAAGCCATGTGACTATACCTCAAATTCGAGGAATGTATGCAGGTGATAAGTCAAGAAAAGAAACACTAATAAATTATGGGTTTAGGTTACCTTCGTGTTTAGATAACCGTCCGTTACAATTCAATGAGTTTCTAAAATTAAACAATCAAATAATCCATGCGTCGGCAACTCCTCGCGAATATGAACTCAATTTGACAAAAGGAGAAGTTATAGAACAAATAATACGGCCGACTGGATTAATCGATCCAATAATTAAAGTTATACCAACTAAAAATCAAATAAACAATCTAATTAAAGAAATCAAAAAAAGAACACACGTAGGTGAACGAACTTTAATTACTACCTTAACAAAAAGAATGAGCGAACAATTAACTGAATACTTGAAAAACGAAAAGATTAAAGTTAATTATATCCATTCGGAAATTAATACTATTGAACGGGCGAAAATAATAAATGATTTAAGGTTAAAAAAAATTGATGTCCTTGTCGGTATAAATTTGCTACGAGAGGGGTTAGATTTACCCGAAGTATCCTTAGTCGCAATTTTAGACGCGGACAAAGAAGGTTTTCTAAGATCTGAAACTTCATTAATTCAAGTTTCAGGAAGATGTGCCCGAAATATAAACGCAGAAGTCCATATGTATGCTGACAAAATAACAAATTCAATGAAAAAGGCTATTAATGAAAGTAAAAGAAGAATGAAAATCCAATTAGAATATAATAAAAAAAATAATATTACTCCAAAAGGGATACAAAAAAATATCAGAGAGGGGCTAGAAGTTTACGCCAAAGAAGAAAAAAATATAAAAAGCAGATTAGATCTTAATGATAAAGAAATAGAACTTCATGGAATAATATGTCAATTGGAAAAAGAGATGTATATTTCCGCTAAAAATTTACATTTTGAAAAGGCAGCTCAACTCCGTGATAAAGTTAATGAATTAAAAGACACGTTAAATGAAAAAAAATAATAAATATATAAAATTTATTAATTTAGATATTGTTGATTCAACTAATAATTATGCTTTCAGGCTGGCAGAGAAAGGTCAAAAAGAAATTACTGTTATCCGGGCTATGA
>JAUVUO010000196.1 GCA_030601015.1 Candidatus Omnitrophota bacterium
CTATATCCGCCGCCAAAACTGAAATATCCGGTCTTTGCTTCTTTTACATCAACAACCAAATCAACATTGTTAGGCGCTTCTCCGGGATCGGTCCCAAACCTGATCTCTTCAAAAAAACCTAAATTTTCTAGTCTTTCTTTACTCCTTCTTATTTTTTTACCATCAAACTTATCTCCGGGATAAACTTTCAACTCCCGCCTTATAACTTTATCTTTAGTCTTAGTATTTCCTTTAATATTTATTTCTTCAATATATGCGATTTCATTTTCTATAACACGAAAATCAATATTAATTTTACCCGTATCATCACTTAAAAAACTAAAGGGTTCTACTTGAGAAAATATATATCCTCTATCTATATATATCCCCCTTATTCGTGAAGCAATTTCATAAATAACTTGCTTACTAAAAATGTCTCCATCTTTAACTTTAATAACTTGATTAATATCTTCTATATCAACATTTTTATTTCCTTCTACACTAATAACACCAATAAAATAACGTTTACCCTCGTTTATCGTAACACTAATATAAACACCTCTGGTTTTATATTCAGTATCTATATCTACAACAACATCACTAAATCCTTTGGATTTATAATAATCAGTTAACCTTTTTATATCATCACTTAAAACATCTTCTTTGAAAACACCTCTATTAAATAGCCATGCTTTTCTTACCTTTATTAGTTTTCTTATTTTATTCTTAGACACAAACTTATTGCCTATGACTTCCACACTCCTTACTTTTACAACACGTCCTTCGTCAATAGAAAAAACAACCTTAACTTCATTTTTATTCTCAATATATTCAACAGTATAAGAAACGTTAACACCTGAATACCCTTTCAACTTATAAAAATCCTCAATTTTCTGTTGTGTCTGCTTTAAAGCATACTCATCTAAGAAGACTCCGTGTTTTACATCAATTACTTTAGCTTTTACTTTACCGGAAACATACGAAGGGAGTGTTTCTTTTATGACCTTGGCCATCAACATCTTAGTTTTTATTTTTTTATTCCCTTTGATTGTCAGTTTTTTGAGGATAGGTTTTTCTTTTACTTTGAAAACAGCTGTTATACCTTCCGAATTCTCTTGTTTTTCTACTTCAACTGTTTCGAAAAAACCTGTAGCATACAAATTCTTTATATCTTGATTAATGATATTACTTTTATAAATATGCCCGGCTCTAATCTTTATCTTAGAAATAATGGTAGCATCGCTAACAATATTATTCCCTTCAATAATAATTTTTAAAACATTATCCGCGGAATATACCTGGAATGTTAAAAATAAAAATAAAAAAACATTTAATACAATTCGCTTAATCATTTCAGCATTATAAAACTATTTTTTAATAAAGTCAATCTTACTTTTCTCTCGAAAGATTTGCAAACTTGGTGTATTCTTTTAAAAATGCAAGATGAACACTGCCTATAGGGCCATTCCTTTGTTTAGCAATAATTACTTCGGCTATTCCCATATTTTCCTCAGTAGGATTATAATATTCTTCTCTAAAAAGCAGAGTAACAACATCGGCATCTTGTTCTATTGCTCCCGACTCTCTCAAATCCGACAATTTAGGACGATGGCCTTCCCTTGATTCAACGGCTCTTGATAACTGGCTTAAAGCAATAATAGGCATATTTAATTCTTTAGCTAAAGCCTTTAAAGCCTGGGAAATCTCTGATATTTCTTGCTGTCTGCTGTCGATTCTTCTCATACCTTTGACCAACTGCAAATAATCAACAAATATTACTTGAATCTGATGATGAGCTTTTAATCTTCTTGCTTTAGCCCTCATCTCAAAAATACTCAAAGCGGGAGTATCATCAATATAAATTGGGGCTTCTGATAACTTTCCGGCAGCCCTAGTTAAAAGGGGCCACTCTGAAGGGGCAAGAAAACCTGTCCTTACTCTATTAACTTCAACTTTCGCCTGCAAACATAAAAACCTCTGCATTAATTGTTCTTTAGACATTTCTAAACTAAAAATTGCTACAGGTATATTTTCTTCAACCGCAACATAATTAGCAATTGAGGCAGCAAAAGCACTTTTTCCCATTGACGGCCTTCCGGCTAAAATTATTAAATCCCCTTTTTGTAATCCCGCAGTCTTTAAATCAAAGTCTTTAAACCCTGTCGGGATACCGGTAACATGGGATTTTTTATGATACAATGACTCTATAAGCTCAATACCGTCTTTAATTATATCTTTAATGTGGACATACCCGCCTTGAATCCTATCATCACTTATTTCAAATATCAATTTTTCTGCTTTATCCAGTATTTCACTTATCTCTTCCTCACCTTTATATACTGACGAAACAATTTGAGTAGCATTACTAATCAATGAACGCATAATGCTTTTTTCTTTAACAATACTAGCATAATGATCAGCATTAGCGGAAGTAGGAACAAAATCAGCCAGAGTTGTTAAATATGCCGTACCTCCGATCTTTTCTAGTTTTTTCTTTTTACTTAGAGTTTCTGAAACCGTTAAAATATCAATTTTTATTCTCTTATCGAAAAGAGTCATTATGCTGTTACATATTATTTTATGTTCCTCTTTATAGAAAGATTTTTCATCAACGAATTCTAATATCTCCGGAATAATTTTTTCATCAATAAGCATTGCCCCTAAAGTAGCCATTTCAGCTTCAATATTTTGTGGAGGGATTTTATCTAAAGATTGGATAGGACTTTCTACTCTCATTCAATTATTTCCTATTTTTTGGGTAAAACAATCAAATAAATGATTTTTATTAATAAATTTTGCAGCGGTTTACAACTGAAAGATTAACAGACATATAAAGTTAAAACTAAAATTTTTTAAAAAAATTGAACCCTTTATTATAAAAATAAATAAATTATATACTATTAAAATTTATCAAAATAGTCTATCAAAATCCTAATAAATAATTAATCTTTACTTCTTTACTGCCCAAACACGCAAGTTTGATTCTATTTCCGAATCTAGCTTTATTTTTAAATTATAAACCCCCAACTTACTTATCGGCTCATCCAAAACTAATTTTCCTTTTACCAAATCAACGCCTTCAGCTTTTAAAGATTTTAGAATTTGGAGCTCACCAATTGTTCCATAAAGCTCTTCATCTTCTTTAGCTTCAACCGCGATAGTCAAAGAAATTTTTTCAATACGCTCTTTAAGCTGAATATTTATTTCTTTTTCTTTTCGTCTGCTCTTATTTTTGGTTTTTTTGATTTCCTCAATTCTGCTATAATTAGCATCTGTGGCTCTAAGAGCCATCCCTTGAGGTAAAAGATAATTACGGGC
>JAUVUO010000172.1 GCA_030601015.1 Candidatus Omnitrophota bacterium
GTAAGCCTTTAAAAAATATTTTTACCGGTTATGAAGTCGAGCAAATCGATCCTGTTTGTAAAGAGATAAAATTTAAAAATGGCAAAAAAGAAAAGTATGATATTTTAATTTCGACTATACCTTTGCCGGAATTGCCGAATATTATTAAAAATGTCCCTTCAAGAATAAGTAAAGTTTTTAAAAAGCTAAAATGGCTTTCTATATTTAATTTAAATTTAGGGCTGACCGGGAAAGATATATCTAAAAAACATTGGATATATTTTCCGGAAAATTCTTTTAAAGTTTTTAGAGTCGGGTTTTTTCATAATTTTTCCAAATTTAATGCTCCTTTAGATAAAAGTTCTTTATATGCTGAGGTTTCATATTCAAATAGCAGGCGTTTAGACAAAAAAAATATAGAGTCGATTATAGTTAATGATTTACAGAGAATGGGCATATCTAACGGGAATGCTAAAGGGACGGTAAAGGTTGTTAACGATATAAAATATGCTTATCCTATTTATGACCACAATTATGATAAAGCTAAAGATTATATTTTTGACTATTTAAGAAAACAGGGAATTGTTACTGCCGGCAGGTTTGGAAAGTGGGAATATATGTCTATGGAAGATGTAATTTTAGATAGTAAAGAAATAAGCAGTTTGTGCGGATAGAAAGAATGAAAACAATAATAAAAAGTATATATAGTAATTCGCACATATTAAAGGCAATGTCTATTTCTCAATTTAAAGTAAAGTATTCGGGATCGATTTTAGGTGTTTGGCATGCAGTTATTAATCCTATACTCGTAATGTTTGCAATAAACTTTGTTTTTACTACAGTTATAAAATTGGATATAAGAAATTTTTCTCTTTTTGCTCTTTCAGGAATTTTCCCGTGGTTCTTTTTTTCCAATGCTATATACGAAGGAACATTGTCTGTTGTTAACCAGAATAATTTTTTACGCCAGTTTAAATTACCTTTAGAAATAATTCCTTTAGCATCGGTTATTTCTAATTTTTTAAATTTTTTGATTGGCTTGTGTGTTGTTTATCCTATATTTATCTTCTTTAATTATAAAATACTTGTTTTTTTCCCGTTATTGGTGATTATACTTTTTTTGAATTTATTATTTGTCTGCGGTTTAAGTTTGATTCTATCTGTCTTAAATGGTTTTTATAGAGATTTTGGCCATTTATTAGGTGTTATATTGATGCTTTGGTTTTGGATAACACCTGTATTTTATTCCCGGGATATGATTCCTTTAGATGTTAGATGGGTTTTTAATATCAACCCTATGACGTATTATGTCGAGTGTTACAGAGAGCTTATTTTTGGAAATAGTATGCCGGGTTTATTCATGATTCTTGGCGCGGTTAGTTGGTGTGTTTTTTCGGTAATTTCAGGGTTATTTATTTTTTCTTTTTACAAGAATAAACTTTTAAAAAAGATTTAGAAATGAAGGTTGTTGAATTTAAGAATGTATGGGAAATATTTAGAATAAAGTTTATCATTGATAAAAAGGCTTGTTGGGATAATTATTGGGCTTTAAAGGATATAAATTTTAGTGTTAACAAAGGAGAGACCTTAGGGATAATAGGTGAGAATGGAGCAGGAAAATCAACCATTCTTAAAGTAATTGCTGGAATACTAAGTCCTGATAGGGGAGAAATAAATGTTTCAGGAAAAGTTACAGGCCTTCTTGAATTAGGCGCGGGTTTTCAGCTCGAACTTACAGGAAGGGATAATATTTATTTGAATGCCAGTTTATTTGGATTAACTTCTAATCAAATCGAAAAAATATATGAGAAAATAGCAAGTTTTGCATGTTTGGGGAAATTTATTAATGCTCCGGTTAAATGTTATTCTCAAGGTATGTTTGTTCGGCTTGCGTTTGCTATTGCTATTCATATTGAACCTGATATTTTGCTTATCGATGATTCCTTAGCTGTAGGCGATGAATTTTTTCAAAGAAAATGCCTTAAAAAAGTGTTTGAGCTTAAAGATAAGGGTAAAACTATAATATTTGTTACTCATGATATGAATATGCTGCGGCGGCTTTGTAATAGAGCTATTTTTCTTAAAGGAGGAAGAATTATTAAGGATGATTTAGTGGAAAACATTATCCCTCTTTATAATCAAATGGTTGGGGTAAGCCAAGGTGTTGCTGTAATGGAGAAAGGATCTCTTAATATAGTATTTAATAATGGCAAATTATTTATAAATTGGAATGGCAAATCTATTACGCCAAACTCAGGGATTTATACCGTTTTTCGTGTTGAGGAGAAGTGGTATAGTTCATTCAAAGCTAATTGGGAAGTTCAAAAAAAAGAAGGAAATGAAATAATTGTTCGTGGAAAGTTCTACCAGTTAGATTTGACTCAAATTTGGAAGATTAAAATAACTGACTTTTTTGCGATTAAACTAGACATTGAAATGCAGGGAGAACAACCCTTTGATATTCAGGAATGTTGTACTAATATTATGTTAACTAATGAATATCAGCAATGGTTTACTCCTCTTGAGAAAGGCCGATTTTCTTTTATAAACGAGAAAAATAGACAGTGGGATCCTTTTATTGTGGGGAATGTTTTTAGAAGATGTATTGGCGTAGAATCCGTAGAAGATGTGGATAACAAGCTTGTCTCTTTAGCGATGGAACAGCTGGATTATTCCCGGCATATTTATTCTCAGGTATGGAATACTGATTATTCTATTAATTGCAGAGTATTACAATATGTTCAGGTGGGTGTAAGTAATTATATGGCGGGCAAAGATAATTATTCCACCTATTTTTCAGGTAAAATTAGTTTAAATGTTTCCGATATTGATAATTATAGGAAAAGCTTAAGAAGCGATTCAATTTTATCGAATGATGATGTGGAATTGCAATTTGATAAAGGCCAATGCCTTATTTATTTTAAGAATGAAAATTTTACTAAGATAAGTAAGGGAACTACTTTGATTTATGCGAATGGAATAGGGTATTCTTCAGAGAGAGCTTATTGGGAATTAGAAAAAGAAGATAATAAGTTAATAGCAAGAGGCTCTTGGAATAATCTTCCGGTTGAACAGATTTGGGAAATAAGCCTAAGGGAAAATAATTCTTTTTTATGGAAGGTTGGCCTTAAGGTTAATGGAAATGTTGAGATTCGTGAGCAATATCTGCGATTTGAATGTATAGAAAAATATGAACATTATTATAGTGATTATGGCAGCGGTAAGTTTCCAAAAAAATTTTTGGATTATGAAATTGATGTCTTAAAAAAATGTATTTCTGAAGGTATCGTGGGGGTTCAAGCTAAAAATGGGATTATTCCGGGTATATTTATTAAATTTTCTCAAAAACTAAATAATTTCGCGAAGATTTTTAATTCAGATAGGGCTAAACGATCAAGAGAGATACGTATAGTAAAAGTTGAAGCACAAGAGAAAATGGTATTTCCGCCTGGAGAATACTTATCTTTTGATGTGGAAATATTTTTAGAGGGAAATAAACCCATTATAAAGGATTCAAAAAAAATATTAGAAAGAGGTGAATTGAAATTTGTTTTTGATAATGGAATCGGTCATTTATATTGGAGAGATAATCAATTAACAAAAAAGATGGGTATATATACTTCTTTGAGGCTTCGGAAAGAATGGCATGATTCTTCTTCTCATGTTGTATGGGATATAAAAGAAACTAAGAATGGTATTGTATTTATAGGACAATGGTTGTATTTGCCAATAATTCAATTATGGGACGTTAAATTAAAAGAGGGTAATATCCTTGAATTTAGAATTAGGATGAAAGTCGAAAAAGAAATAGAAGTTGAACGGTTGCAAACAAATGTAATGCTTACCGAAAAGTA
>JAUVUO010000068.1 GCA_030601015.1 Candidatus Omnitrophota bacterium
GATGACGGGAGGGTGAAGGATGACAGGGAGGGTGCATTCCTGCGCCCCTTTTTGTCATTCCTGCGCCCCTTTTTGTCATTCCTGCGCATGCAGGAATCTCTTACAAAAATACTTCAAGCCGGTATTTCGAAATTAATTAAAGCAAGTCAAGAAAAAATATTTGTTATTTAATGAGGAGCAAATGAGTTTTATAAAATATGACTTAAATACACTGGTTGAAGAATTGATTTGAATTTGATTTTTTAGGTTACTTTAAAACAGCTCTTAAAACCTTTCTCAAAAATGATACTTAAAACATTGGACTAAGTTATTGATATAACCTTCTTAATATTCTCAATTAAGCAATATTACTTTATCCTGTAACCTGAAGGCTTTTTGAATGCTATATCGTCTATACCCGTAAGAAAAAATGAATTTTTTGAAATAATATTACGGTGTTAATGGATACGGATTTTGTAAATCTTTCCAGGCTATAATTTGATGTTCCGGCTCTATTTCTAATCCCTTAATAGCATTCATATACTCTTCATCATAAGTGATATCAGCATTCCCATTTAATCTTATCTCTGTTCCTCCCCAAACGCCTCCGTTTATATTTAAACCGGTACCTCCGCCATTGACTCTAAATTCTCCTCTAGTATAAATTGCCCCCTCTATAAGTCCATTACCATTAATTTCCGCATCTTGGATATTGTCAGGATTAGTGATTACATTACCCACAACAACAAGAAATCCTCCAACAGAACCAATAGTACCTTTAAGGCTTAAATCTCCATTTATATAACAAACATTCGGTACCCAATTCTCATCATCATCTACTTCACCATCGCCATCTATATCATCAACAATATACCAAAAAGTCGCAGGTAAAGCTTTTTCTGCCTTAGTTATAGGGTCAACTAATTTTCCACTCTTAGACACATCATACACATTTCCGGTTACAGCATAAGTATCAGTCTGGCCCTGACTCCACTCAAGGACATCCTCAAAATTTAATCTAGGCAAAACGGAATCACCAGGAACAATCGAACCACTTATATTTTCCGGATGTTCAATTTCTTTATCCCCACCATAAAGTACAGCTTTACCTAAAGCATCATTTTCAATACTGAATGAACTTCCATTAAAATCAACATCTCCGGCCGAATATATAGGATAATCATAAAAATTAAGGGGGATTCCTTTGCTCATCGTCGTTTCAACCTTATGCATAATACGATAAGAACTCTTTAAAGGGACATAACCATAAGCTGTGACTTTCCAATTACCTCCATCCGCTGTTACAGTATATTCATACTCACCATCTCCAAAAGTTTCTCCACCATTAGATGAAACATTATTCCTCAAATTATCTAAAGCTTTATTAACTCCTGACTCTGCCAGCCAAAAAGCTCTGGCTGAATCCAAATATTTCTGAGCGAGATTATTTTCATTGATACTTCTTTGCAGCAAAGCTGACCCTAAAATCGCAAGAACAACCGAAATAATTATCACCAAAACCAAGATTGACCCTTTCTTATTCATTTCTTAACCTCACTTTTAATTTCAAAAACTTATCCGCAACTAAAGGAAATATCAATTCTCTATTTATTACATTTTTTTTTGCCTGCAGTTGAATTTCGATAATATCGTCTACACGGGAAAAATTTAAAAAACTTATATTACTGGATAAAACTTGAGTTACATTAGCAGGGTGTTCTCTTACAATTTGCGTATCGATCAAAGAATATTTTATGCTGTCAGTAATATCCGGTATATTAAACTCAATAACCGTTCCAACCGTTATAGTTATATTCTCAGCTTGTCTTATTTCTCTGCTCATACCCTCCATAGCCAAACGAATTTCTTGCTGCAATCCGATTAATGCCATCTCCTGATTCCAAGTCCTATTTCCTACATCTAAAACAGAAACAAGCCCTATAGACACAATAACCACTATAGTCGCGACCACTAAGACTTCAATCAAAGTATAACTCTTTCGATTACATCCGGTTCGTTTTAAATTCGAAACATTTTTTTTAAAAACAATATTCTTCATAAAATAAAACCCTCTTAAGGTGAAGCTAAAAAAGTCTGAAATCCTATATTAGCTGGACTAGCTCTTCCTTCCATATCCTTCCAGGAAACATTAATCGTTATATCCAATAAATCAGTGCCGGAAACAGTAATTGTAATAATTTCATTAGATAAAGGACTTAACCCTACAGCTCCTATCTCTGCATCCCCCCAGTTCCAATCTCCATTATTTATGCTATCCAAAATTAAATTAAAATTTGTATTTTTGATGTCTTCCATTACATACTGGGCATGCATAGTTGCAATAGTAAGATTGCGATTATGTTCATTTAGCATAATGCATCTTGTAAATGCAAGTATGGTTCCGACAAGAACCATAGTCAAAATTGCCGCGGCAATTAATACCTCAATTAAGGTCAATGATTTTTTCATTTTCTTTTATAATTACACTTTGAGCATTACATAAAATTTCCCACCATAACAATAATACCATTTCTCTATATGTATATCAATCGAATATTCCCCCCTATCAGACAAAACTGTTTGAAACAGTTTTGTCTGATAGGGGGCAAAGAATAGAGATGGGGTTATTCTTTGTTTTTTATTCAGTCTTAGAATTGATGATTTATGCTGGGAAGGTTATTTGTTTGAAATATTTTTGGTAAAAACGCCTATTTTCCTATATCTATTATATCTTTTCTCTATAATTTCTTCTATACTTACTTCACTGATTTCTTCTAGATTTTTTATTATAACTTTTTTTACATTACCGGCTGTTTCTTGATGATTTCTATGAGCTCCGCCTTTTGTTTCTGGAATTATCTCTTCAACCAACTTATATTTGAGAAGATCAGGCGCTGTTAATTTTAAGACTTTTGAAGCCTCTTCTCTTTTAGACGCATCTTTCCATAAAATAGCCGCACAGCCTTCCGGAGAAATAACCGAATAATAAGCATATTCTAAAATTAAAATTCTATCGCCGACACCTATTCCTAATGCGCCGCCGCTGCCCCCCTCCCCAATAACTACTCCTAAAATAGGAACTTTTAAAGAAAACATATCTCTTATATTTTCAGCTATTGCTTGAGACTGTCCTCTTTCTTCCGCTCCAATGCCCGGATATGCTCCCGGAGTATCAATGAGACAAACTATAGGAAGCTTAAACCGTTCCGCCAATCTCATTATCCTCATGGCTTTACGATAACCCTCAGGATGAGCGCACCCAAAATTTCTTTCTATATTTTCTAAAGTATCTTTTCCTTTCTGATGTCCGATAACCGCTACTTTTTTATTATCAATCTTAGCAAATCCGCAAATTATTGCTTTATCCTCACCATAAAATCTGTCTCCTGATAAAAGAATAAAATCCTCCATTATCAAGTTAATATAATCAAGAGTGGTCGGTCTATTTGGATGCCGTGAAATTTGTACTCTTTGCCATGGAGTTAATTTTGAATAAATATTTTTTTTCAATCCTAATAATTTCTCTTCTAATTTTTTTACCTCCGCAGAAAGGTCTAACTCTTTGTTAAGTGAAAAGTTTTTAAGACCTTCTATTTTTTTCTCTAACTCCACAATAGGCTGCTCAAAATCCCATCCTTGCATATTTTCTCTCCTGATACTTTAAAACTAATTATTATTTATTATTATTATTTTAATCTACAATTAAAGCTTCTGTGCCGACAGGAACAATATCAAATAATTCTTCAACGTCCTCATTATTCATCCTGACACATCCTAAAGTTATTTGCTGGCCTAATTCCTCGGGCTTATTCGTCCCGTGAATACCATAACTATCTAAATCAAATCCCATCCATCTAGACCCTAAAAGATTATCAGGGTCATTAGGCTCAATTATCGCGCCGGTTTTATACCAGGTAGGATTTTCTAATTTATTAACTATCTTAAAATTACCTAACGGAGTAGAATTATTTTCACCGGTCGATACCGTATATGTTTTAATTACATCTCCCGCCCTTTTTAAAAAAAGCAAATTTTGAGATTTATCAACAACTATAGAAAATTCACAATTACTAATTTTAAGTACCTGGCCAAGCCTTATTATATCCGAATTTAAATTATTTGCACGTTTTATAAGATTAACCGTTGTCTTAAACTTTTTAGCTATCTTAATCAAAACATCATTGGGCTTAACCACATATTTCATACTGCAGTCATCCATGTAAGGAGAAAAAATAATCCCCAAATTAAGTTGTTCTATTTTATGCTGAACATTTTTCAATTCACTCGCATCCTCAATATCCATCATAGCTTTTTCATACAATAATTTTGCTTCTATAATTTGGCCTTCATTCTCCGCGGATTGGGCTTCTTCTAAAAAGGCATTACCACTGTTAGATTTTATATATTTCATATTAATGTTTTCTCTATTTTTATTCTTCGGCTGTATTATAGCCGCCAATATAATTGCAAAAAATACCATCCCAGCTACACTTATTATGACAATTCTCCTCATAAATACACCTTTTCCTTTTAATTAATGACGATTTCTCTGATTGTAATAAAAACTTTTATATTCTCCGATTGCTGATTTTAGATTAAATATTGAAATATTTAAATTCGCGGAAGATTTTAATAATTGTACACTAAGAACGTCACTAATATACCTACTATCATTCCAACGAAAACTTCAAAAGGGGTATGTCCCACTAATTCTCTCAACCTTTTTTCTTCTATTTTCTTACCTTCTTGAATGTCCGCCATCATCTTGTTAAGAATCTTTGCCTGAAACCCTACAGAACGGCGCCATGTTTGAGCATCAAACATAGTAATTAAGGCAAACACTAAACTCAAGGTGAAAATTGATGAAGCTGATCCAACTTCTCTCCCTACGCAAATGACTAAAGATGCTACCGCGGCACTATGAGAAGACGGCATTCCTCCTGTCCCCAAAAGCCAGTAGAAATTAAATTTTTTATGTTTTATATACCCTATAAATATCTTTAAACATTGAGCGGTTAAAGAACTAAAGACTACTGCCCAAAAAGTTTTATTATTATATAATCCAATCCAAAAATGTTCCATAAACCTTTATTATAAAAAGAAAAAGCTATTAGAGCAACAAAATATTTAGCAAACTCAAATAACTCCTTTAATTACAGACTGTTATGTATAAAAAAATAAATTATTTTTAAAGGAACTATTTCAAAATGCAACAATCCCTGATTATACAAATTAAAAATCATTATTAAAAAATTTTTTAATTACTCTCTCTAATGACTATTTATAAACATCAATTTTATCAAGAAGCAGCCCAGATATTTTATTACGATATTTCTGAATCAAAACACTATTACAATTACAACTTTTAGTTTTTGAACCATAGTTAACGCACGAACAAAGATTCATTCCGGTAACTATATAAAATAACCCTTTAATTTACTATATTTTACACCTATCATGCCAGCTATTATCAATTTTCTTCTAAAATCTTTTTCTCCCCTTCATTTGAAAATTTTAAAAAGGCAATACTTGCTGAAATAAATACTACTAAAAACAAATAATTATATATTAAACCAAATATATATACAAAAAATACTGTTTCAAAAATTCCTTTCCTTAAGGCCATCAAACCAAAAAACCCCATTAACTTAACAACACCTTCTAAAAAGCATAGAAAAACTAATGGCAAACTATACTTAAAATTTTTTAATAAAAATTTAATACCTAAAGGAATAGCCGAAAGGTTTATTCTCTTTATGAAAACTACTGGTAATATATATATTGTAAAAGCATAAATAATTATCTGTACAAACACTTCAATATACTTAACTTGAATATAATTTCCTGCATTAATAAAATAAACAACTAGAAAAATAGGTGCATTGATTATCATACTTATAATTAAAAAATTAAATATATGCTTTCCACTATTTTGCCAAAAAGTCAATTCATCTTTCCCGTATTTAACTAAATTAATAAAATGACTGCAAACTCCAATAGCTAAAATTAAACCTAATACAAGAAACAATATTTCAAATTTAGGATAACGAAAAACCGTTAAACTTAACAAAACCCAATAAAACCAGTTTGAATTAATCATTTTAACGGCTTTCAATATGCAATCTTTCATAATACCTCAGACCTCCTCATCCATATCAACTAAATACTTATCTAAATATATTTCTTTATATGTTGTTTGGTTTGGGTTCATTTGAATTGTTCCTTTACTTTAGGGCGGGTAAATATTATAAGAATTATAAGCGGTATTAATAAATAAGGACTTATTACATAAATAAATCTAAATCTCCCACCATATATCATTGCCACTAGAACATTCATCAATGTTAAAACCAATAAACCATTTAAATAAAAACTTTATCTAAAGCTCGATACTGAATAGCTTCAGATAAATGTTCAGTTTTAATCTCGTCAGATTCAGCTAAATCCGCGATAGTCCTTGAAACTTTCAATATTTTATCATAAGCCCGGGCACTAAAATTAAAGTATTTTATAGCCGTCTCTAAAATATCTTTCGTTTCCGTATTCAACGAACAAAATTTTCTTATTTGTTTAGGCCCCATTTGAGAATTAAAAAATATTTTTTCTTTCTTAAACCTATCTTTTTGAATTAACCTAACCTTCTCTACTCTTTTTTTTATTTCTTGGGACGATTCAGATAAAAAATCATTTGAAAGAAGATCTTTAGTTTCTATATTAGCTAACTCGATATGGACATCAATTCTATCAAGAAGCGGGCCGGATA
>JAUVUO010000176.1 GCA_030601015.1 Candidatus Omnitrophota bacterium
CGAAGCAATCGCCTTTTTGTCAAAAGACATTCCATGGTAAAAAGTGCAAAACCCATCGACATTCGGACATAATGTATTAAGAATAAAAACTTCCAGATGCACCTTACCCGAAATTCTTCGTGAAATATCCTTAATTTCGTTCACTGTTAAATGACGCGGCAAAATTATACGAGAAGCGCCAAATTTTTTGTAGAAAATAGCTGTTTTTGAATTAAATGTTGTTCCCCCGGCCCCTATATGGATTTCTTTAAAAATTTTCATCCTTTGTAACATCAGCAATAAACCTATATCCGCTATAATGAGGCCATCCGCTTTTACGTCCTTCAGTTTCTTAATTATCTTTCGAATTAAAGGGTATTGCTGCTGCACGTATAATCCATTCATTGTCACAAACACCCGTACATTTTCTCTATGCGCAAGTTGTATCGCATATTGCAAATCTGAAAATTTGGAAAAATTAGCAGCATAACCTTCCCTTCTGTTGAGCGTATCAAACGCACTATACCTATTCTCCCATTCTTCAGGTATGATTCCGCAATAAAGTTCATCTGCTCCCGCCTCTATGAGAGGCATCACTTCTTCCTTCTTTGAAAATGGGGATAGGATTCTCATAATTAGAAAATTCCGTTACCTTTTTGACATTAATACCAGAATACGATTTCCGAAATAAAATTTATTTTTTATTTTAAAGCCGCCAGAAAAAATGTTAATGATTTGACGAAAATTAAAACCCCATACGGGGAATTGTTGACGCGAGGGATCTCTTTCCGCCGTTCTTCCGGTTAGATTTATATCTTCATAAAATAAAGGGCGCCGGGCGGGATAATCCCCCGGGCGGAAAAATTCCCGTATAATATAGAATCCCTTAGGTTTTAATACTCTTAATATTTCACTCTTGACATATTTGCGTTTTTTTATTGGTATGCAATCAAACAAACCAAAATCTACTATAAAATCAAAATAATTTTTCGCATATGGTAAATTTACGGCATCTGCAATAACAAAAGAAACAGACGGGATTCTCTTTTTCGCGGCAGAAACTGCTTTGCTTGATATATCGAATCCATATACCTTAAATCCTTTTTCATTTAAAAAAATTGTATTTTTTCCAGCCCCGCATCCGGCGTCTAACACTTTGAGTTTGGGCTGAAGACGCAACCGTTCAATAATGTAAATCAAATCTAGATCAATCTTCTTATATCCCCAGGGGGCTTTCTTAACACCCATGTTATAGATTTTATTGAACAAATTATCGCTTTTATTCACAATCAATTATCCCTCTTCTTAGCAGCTATAGAACAACCCCAAGCCGCCGCAACCATTGCTCAACCAAAGCCTTTATCTATATCATCGTATCTTGCCCATTTCAAAATATAAAAGCGAATAAATTTCTCTCCTGCCAAATCTAAGAAAAACCTTGACCAGGTAAAATCCTTTCCCAATATCTCATCACAGATTATTTCTGAGGGTGCATGACAGAAATAATTTTAGGCAAATTCTTGTTTTTAAAATTAATCTTCCTAATTTCTTCTAATTGTTTAATTCAGCCGTTAAACTTCTTAAATCAAGGGTAGGTTGTCTTCTTTTCTCTCTTGACCTCAGAAACCTTATCATCCCCCTCATAGCAAAGGTACCTTAACTTTTCCTTTATATACTTTGTGGGAATATATATATACCGCAATCTATAAAATAAATATGTTTTTCTATCATAAGACTTAATCCCGTAGAACTTGGCAAACTGTTCAATAGGAATATTTAAAATGTACTCTACGGGTTCTCGAAAATTATCATATAAAAGAAAGTGGCTCTTTAGGTATAAATCGCGTATTTTCTCTTTTATATCCGGCAGAAACGTATTTTTCTCTATAAATTGACAGATTAGCTTTCTTTTGTAAGAAGGAATCTCCAAATTTTTCAGAATATTTTTAGATATGCTAAAACCGAAAAGAAATTTTGCCTGAGCTAAAATAAAAAATACCGTTGCACGCATGTTCCCGCTTTTCGCCTCTTTTAAAACATAATCCCAGTCAAAGTTGCTGTATTTCTTTAATAACAAAAATAAATCAAAAACACTTTTCATGCATAGAACTTTCCCCAACCTGCGGTTATGCAGTGCTAGACTAAAAAATGTATCTTCATAAGAAAGCGAATACATGCTCTGGTTATCTATATCAACTTTTCTCAATCGACTCCACAACAGGGGAAGAATATCTTTCTTCCTTTTATAATCCAATCGCCAATGCAACTCAACTATAGCAGAAAGTCTTGAATGATTTCTCTTTAAAAAAATTATATGATATTGTTTCTCTCTCCAATAATTTTCTTTTAACCCTGCTGATTCTCTTTCATAACCCAAATTGCGTAAAATTTCTTCGGCTTTTAAAACATCCTTGTTCTTTACCAAGAGATCAATATCGCCTATGTTTCTCAACGAAGGATTAGAGTAAATATCTTTAAATAATGCCATTCCTTTTACAGGGATTAAAACAATATCTTTCTGTCCGAAAATTTCTATCAATCTTAAAAACTCTCCCCATAAACATTCGTTTCTTAAAGTACCGTAGTAGTATTTGTTTTTTAAAAATCGCCTGAAATCCCGAGGCAATAGATCAAAGTATTCTTTCAATACTGAATAGCCAAGGGAAACAATCTCATGATAAATCATACAATTTTTAACTTTTTCCCAATCAAGTCCCTTTAAATTGAGTAATTTTTCGATATTGTCCCTTTCTCCGCCGGAACATATCTCTCTTACTATTGACAAAATAAATTCTCTTTCAATATTCATATCTAAATATCCATACCCCATCCATTTTTTGTGAATAGCTTAATTTGAAATTCTCATCTAACCAACCCTTGACTGCGGATGAATTCTCATCTAAATTCCCATCTCTTGCCCAATTAGAAGCTATAATCCATAACCTTTTAAAATTGAGGCTGTTTATTTTGTGAAAAGGAATGCGATATTTACTCGCTCTTACAGGCCTCCCCCAAGATGAATCAGAAATTTCTGGATCAAAAAAGTAGTAAAAACCTCTTTTTTCTGAATAATACTTAAATGGTACAGCTACACAGGGATTTGTAAATGCCACTAAATCTTTTTTCTTGCGATTACGATTAATGAATTGAACTATAGGCTTGACAGGTTTTTTTATATAAATTCCCATGTGGTGATCAAGAACGGCTGGCATCCAGTCCTTAAAATAGGCGTAATCAGAGGTAAAAAGTAAAAATAAGAAAAGAACGAACATTGGCAATTTTAAGTATTTCCCTAATGAGACTATTCCTAAAGACAGGATTAAATAAAAATAAGGGCTAAAAATTATAAAGCTACGGTCAAGATAAACTGAAAATAATATTTTAGAAAAAATAAAAATTGAAAGTATCGGTATTAAAAATAGGAATAAACAAAAAATTACATTAAACCTCAATTTTCTATCGCGCAAATTAATCATTGCCCGGATAAAAAATATTGTTGCTAAAATACCGGCGGCAAGATATAGGAAAGAATTAGCATTATATCCTAGGATAAAAGTTTCTATAGTTATAATTATTGACTTAAAACTAGGGCAAGGGATCCAAAACCCTCCCCAGACATAAAAAAATTTACTTAAAAAACGCTCAAGATAAGGCAAGAAACATAATCCTATAATTAAAAAAGGAATCATATTTTTAAGATTTAATTTTAATTTTTTA
>JAUVUO010000201.1 GCA_030601015.1 Candidatus Omnitrophota bacterium
AATGAATAGATTTTTTGCTCATGATTAATATCGGCGTTTATACCGTTTACTGTAATCGTTCCAAGATTATCTTCTATATATGTACCCGTTACATTAAAATTCGACCCATTAATGGTTGAATTAACCGCATTGATATTTACTAACGGGGGGATTGTATCAACAGTAAAATAATTAGAAACTGTGCCGGTATTACTTGCTAAATCAGATATGCTGGATTCTATATTATTTATGCCTTCTGATAAATCAATACTTCCGTAAGCTTCTCCCAAAACACCGGTTGAATTTATACTGAAAAGTTCAGTTTTATCTATACCGTTAATTGATATCTTAAAGCTACCGGAGTTTATTCCTGAGGTATCATCACCAAATGATAATTTAATGTTATACGGGTTTATATGGGTAAACTCTCCGTCTAAAGGACTGTTAATTTTGATATTCGGCGCAATATTATCTTGCCCTGCTATAACTACCGCTATAATGCAGCCGGGTTTTCCCTTTAATTCAACTTCTATAATATTTTCGGCCTGAAGAGTAATCGGCTTTTCAATAAAAGTTTTTTCCCTTCTTAAATCTTTCTTACCTATTACTTGAACACCATTAATTAAAATAATTGAATGTCCGGCTAATTTTGTATTTAATCCTTCAAGCCCGCCGTTATAAACTCTTAAAACAAAATCCGTATTGGGATTTATTACTGAAAAATTGTTTGTAACTGTTGATGTAAAACCTTTTTGGTGGATAAAATTTTGAGGCCCGAAAGCTATGAATTCTTCTGCTTGAGAAAACAGGGGTATGCTTATTAAAAATAAAAAAATTAATAAAATTAATTTGGATGGTTTGAAATTATAAATCTTGGTAAACACCATTAGAAGATTTTTCCTTTCTACATTTATTGTTATTAGAAAACTCCAGATTGCGATTAGAGGTTTTCTGACGTGTACTTATTTGTTACATAAAAACGTTGTTTTGTCAAGAAAAATTATATATCCCTTAATTGATGAGAGAGAACTTTTAAAACTCGGAAATAACTTCACTTTCATCTATTTGGTTATTTAATTCATGATTAATGTTCATTTCCATCCTTTCCTTAAGCTCTTTTTCTATAGAGACATCCCCCGATACTATTTGAGGGGTTAATACTATTACCAGTTCGTTTTTTGACCATTCATCTTTTTTACTTCTGAAAGGAATACCTAATATAGGGATGCTTCCCAGTATCGGAATTTGTTTTCTTTGTTTATCTCTTGTTACCTTTCTCAAACCCCCGATAATTATACTGACACCATCACGGACAATAACCGATGTTTCAGCTTCAGATGTAGTAACTATAGGGATCTCTGTTTCTTTATTCTCAGTTTTAATAACTTCTCTTTGAGAAGAACTGATTTCAGGTTTTATCTTTAAAATAATATATTCTTCTCTATTGATTCTCGGAGTTACATACAATTTCACTCCTACATCCACAAAGTTTACGGTCTGAGTTGTAACAGCCGAGTCTCCAACTTCGGAAACCGAAGATGTAATGTAGACATCTTTTGTGCCTACTAGAATCTTTGCTTCCTGGTTATTTAAAACTAAAATACGCGGGCTGGAAAGTATTTTAGTGTCTCCAAAAACTTCTAAAAATTCCACTATGCTGCTATACTCTCCTACCTTGGTGACATCCCCTAACCCGATAGTTCCAAACGAAAGTTTACTTGTCGACGAGCTCGGTATACTGAAAGAACCCTTTATTCGGAAATATTTGTTTATCCAATAATCCCAATCTATTCCGGAATAAAATTGTTTAGAGGGTTTTATTTCTAAAATTTTAGCATTGATTAAAACCTGAAGAGGCTTTTCATCAAAAGCGGCCAACATTTTTTCAATTTCTTCTAATTTGTCAGGATAATCAGTAACTATTAATTTATTCGTAGATTTATCCCCGTTTACAGTGCCTATATCTTTATTAAGCATTTCCGCTATATTTTGTTCGATATCTTCTACGTATAAATAATTCAGTTCAAAAACTTTAGTTTTTAACGGCCTATCGATTTTCTTTAATACCCCTCTTATTTGTTCAAGAATTGATGGGATATCAAGAACAACTACTGTATTCGTTGGAGGATCAACAATAATTTTGCCAATTTTAGAGGACATTTGTAAAAGCAATTCTTTTACTTTTGCAGCTTTCGCATATTGTAAATTATAAGTCATAAGTTTTCGTTTATCCCAAAACTTTTTCCCATATTTCAACTCGTATTCCCTTTCTGTCATAACACAAATAAGGCCTCTTTTTTCCACGTATGCTAAATTTGCCGATGCGAAAACTATTTCTAAAGCATCCCAAACTTCAACATCTTTTAAAAATAAAGTTACCGGGCCTTTAACATTTCCGCTTATAGAAAGGTTGAAATTTCCTTTATCTTTTAAAATTTTCAATATATCAATTACATTTATACTCTTAGCATCTATAGAAATTAGATTATGCTTATCTATCTTCTTGATAGAATTGTTTGAGTAATTTTTGTGAAATCCTTTTTTTTCTTGTTTAATATCCGCGCTTTTTGAGATTGCCTGACGAGATAGTAAATCGAAATTGGTTTCATTATCCTTTGATTGTGAAAATGATATACCTAATATAAAAATCGATACTGCAACTATACTGAAAATCTTTTTAATATACATAATTAATCCTTTTTTACTTAAATTACTAATAATTTAATTCTTAAATCCTACTAAAGAAAATTTATAAATAAAGCTCAAAATCTTCACCAAAACAATTCAAGATAACTGAGCTATCTCCTATTTTTATTACTTTAATCTTTTCTAAAAAAACTTCCTTCTCTTCTATATAAAAAGTTTTCTTCGTCCTTATTTCTTCTATTATTACCTTATAATATCCTTCTGAAATTATTCCAACTAAACGTAAATTATCTTTTATTCTGTTTAGTTTCTCTTTTTTAACAATTGGCATCTCGGATTTTTTCTCAATATTAGCTGACATAAAAATTTTTTTCTTTTTACTTTCATTTAAAAACAAAATGTAATCTTTTTCCCGCGTATTCGATATACCCAGAGAAATTATCGAATCCACCGG
>JAUVUO010000147.1 GCA_030601015.1 Candidatus Omnitrophota bacterium
AGCATATTGTCCCTTTGAAGATATGGTATCCCCATCAACTATAATAAGCGCTAAAATCACGTCCATTCTTGTTTCTTCTACGCATACGCGCAGGATTAACACTACCTCTACGGTTATAGATATCTAGTAGGTATCTATAATATTTATAAAATAAAAAACCCGTCGTCTTTTAAGCAGCGTGGGCAAACTGCATCTATCTGATGTAAATCATTGCTCTTTGTTATTTTGGGTGAGGGATAATCAACTCCTTTAGGTTGACTTTTTATATTTTTACGAATAAGCTTAGACCTTAAAATTAATATCTTTTTTAAGATTGCCATTGTTTTCCATTTCTAAATTATACCTATTCTAAATTGCACCTAATGTTTTTTTAATCATCCTCAATAAGTAATCAATATCCACCGGTTTAGGAATATAGGCGTTGACTCCGCACTGTTTTATCTTTTCAATATCATCATGTGAATTAAGAGCCGTAATAGCAAAAATAAAAATTTTACATGTTGAACTATCTTTTTTTAAAGCATTACAAACTTTAAACCCATCCATCCCCGGCATTTTAAAATCAAGAAGTATTAGGTCCGGTTTTTTACTATAAACCTTAGAACCTGCTTCAAACCCGCTCAAGGCGAAATCCAAATCAAATCCATGGTCATCTAAAGCTGCCTTCATTTCATCAAGAAAATCAGCTGAATCATCCACAATTAGAATTCTTATTTTGGATCTTAATAATTCGTCCGGTAAAGGTAAATCATATTTTTTTAAAAATTGAATAAGATCCGATCTTTTTATTCGGCGGTGTCCCCTCGGAGTAGTATAAGCATTTAATTTGCCCTCCTCTATCCAACTTATAACTGTTGTATAATGAACATGACAATTTTTTGCAATTTGCTGCGTGGAATAGATTTTTCTTGCCGCCATTTCAACTCTCCTGTTTTGAATTTTGCATTTTTTCTATATAATCTATTTATTTAATACGCTTATTTGATATTTTACCCTATTATCCAAATCTATGCAATCAATCTAAATCATTAATTTAGAAAAACTATTATGCGGATTGTGCAAATAACAAAAATTTAAAACAACTCTAAAATCATAAATCTATGATTCAAAACAAAAATAAAATGGTTTCGGGCGAAAACATGGTTTCGCCGATACATCGATACTTCGTTACGTCTCTCAGTTCTCATTCTCTATATACCATACCCCCCTACCCTATGTCATGAAACGCCGGCATTCCTCTTAATATTCTTTAATGATTCAATTAGTTTTATTGCTTCTTTTTTAGTTAAATTATCTAAATTTAATTTGTGGTAATATTTATGCACAAAATTATTGCGGTGTTCCTGACTCCAATTCAAATCATGAAATAAATTGTTTATATAAATTTTTTGCCTCATAGTCATGCCAAAAGGATTTATCCGATAATGTTTACTTCGGACAAAGCAGGCCATGAGTTTTCTAAATTTATCTTCGTCTAAATCTTTAGAACTTCCTACTCCGGCTGCCGCCTTAAGAATATTTCTATATTCAAAATCCGTTAAATTTAGCTCTTTTTTAATAATATGTATTAAGGCTATTTTTTTCTTATCTATTAAAGACATACTGTATTCTAAATTATAATACAGGCGTAGACAATCGACGCCCATACAATATTTCATTTCTCTATTTCTTCTTCTCTTTTTTCTCTTTTGCTTTTTTCTTGCCTATCAGCTACAAGCTAACAGCTATCAATTTTCTTCTCCCCCTAAGTATTCAGGAGCTAAGTACTAAGAGCTTCTTCAACTCGTAAACCCGCCAACTCTCTAACCCGAAAACCGGCTAATCTCTTTTTCTTTCCTTCTCTTTTCTTTCACTTCAATACCTCTAACATAGCATTGTGAATCTTACCGTTAGAAGCTACAATATAAGATTTTTGCAAACTAATATTTTCGCCGTATCTGCCGCTAACTTCACCTCCGGCCTCTTCAACGATAATCTTTCCTGCTGAGAAATCCCACGGATTCAATACATATTCCCAAAAGCCAGAAGCCCTGCCGCAAGCAACATAACAAAGATCTAATGCCGCAGACCCAAATCTTCTTATCCCTGTAATATTGAGCTGAAGAAACTGCTTCATCTTATCAAGAGTCTCCATCATATCTTTACCTCTATCATAATAAAATCCTGTTATCAATAAAGAACCTGCAAGTTTATTTATATCAGACACGGTAATCTTTTGCTCATTTAAAAAAGCACCTTTATTTTTCTCAGCATAAAATAATTCATCTCTTAAAGCATCATAAATTACACCTAAAATCAATTCATCATTCTTTGCCAAGGCAATAGAAACACAAAATATCGGCAAACTATGGGCAAAATTATTCGTTCCGTCAAGAGGGTCTATAATCCAGGTATATTGAGAATCTGTATTGTCGTACTGCTCCTCTTCACCTACAAAATTGTGGCCCGGAAAATATCCTCTAATCACTTCAACTATCTTTTTTTCAGATTCAATATCCGCAACTGTTACCAAATCAAAGGGGGTACCTTTAATATTTATTTTTAATTTCTGATTGAAATATTTTCTATGAATTTTTCCCGCTTCTTTTGCTGCCAAAACAGCAGCTTCTAAATATTCTTTACTGTTCATATAAAAACTCCTTGAATAAATGAAAATAGGTATACTGAAAAAAAGCTTTACACAAATAAACTTATTTTTTTACACCTTTTAAGATTGAATCAATATCTTTTTTAAATCCTGGAATATCCCGTCCTCGGCTTATAAGCCCGTTAATATAAAACATAGGAACCCCTCTTACCCCAATACTCTTTCCCAATTCAACATCTTTTTTAATAAATTCTTCCCATTTATTATCTTTATTCTTATAATCTTTCAAAAATTTTTCTATATCCAACCCTAATTGTTCAGCTATCTCTTTATATTTTTTTTCATTTAAATTTTTCCGATTTTTTAACAAAGCCTCAACCATTTGAGAATATTCCCCCTGTTTTCCGGCAGCAAAAGCTGCTTTTGAAGGAGATTTAGCTTCTTCCCCTTGAGATAATGGAAAATGCTTAACAACATAATTCACCTCACCTGAATATTCCTTTGCTGCTGCTACCATTAAAGGATAATATTCCGCCGCGTACCCACACCTAAAATCCAAAAAAACAACAAAAGTTACAGGTGCATTTTTATTCCCAATGACAGGAGAGTGCGCAATTGGTATATTATACACTTTTGTATAATCAAATTCCGGAGGCGATTCTACTACAATTTTGCTGTCTGATTTTTTAGCCGTTTTATAACTTACTGATTCCGATTTCAACCCTGATATAATTCGTTTTAGTTCTTCTTGATTCTGTAAAACAGCTTTAATATAATCTTCTGAATAATTTTTATTAGCCGCGGAACTAATGATCGAAATCAATCGGTCTTTAATCCTATTCTGAGTTTTTAACATCTCTTTTTGCCGTTTCAATATTTTTTTCAGTAACACATTACTTGAATAAGATGAAACAAAATTACCTATAATAAAAATCCCTAATATAACGGCAAAAAACAAAGTATTCTTTTTCTTCTCCATTAAAACTCCTTGTTTTAACTTTCATAATATTAATATATAATCCTTGAAATGCATACTAAATAATTCCCCCTTTTAATTTATACCCTTACTCTCTACCTTTAATTTCTCAAAATCTTTTTCACCTCATGAGCAACACCGCTTGCCAGTCTGCCTACCGCACTCATTTTTGCTGCCTGCATTAATGTGCTCTGCATTTTTCCATCTCTGTATAAGCTTCTCTTAATTCTTCTACTTTTACGCGATATTCCTCTGCCGATAATCCTATATCTACTGATACCAAACTGATAACTTTTATTAATTTCAAATTGAATATCATCTTCATTATTTGTCTTAAGAGCACGTCCGAATTCTATAGTCCATTTCTTATTATTCCAGACAGCCTTAGCTCTTACGTCTGCCCGGCTTCCCGTGGGAACCACATACTCATAATTTAAAATCTTATCTCCTTTATACTCTATCGGAAAGGCCCCCATATAAGCCGAAGTACCTTCATCTGCCGACCTTTTTATATACATTTTAATGCCGGACTTGCTCATTTATAAAAATTATTTTATTTTTCATCCATCCTCCTTTTATAAAAGGTGATTAAATATTTACGAATAAATTTTTTTATCATTTACATTTTAAAATATACTTTATTTTATAAATAAGTTAGCTAATGGTCAACTAATAAAAAATTTTAAATGCTTAATATATTTTTATGGGTTGAATTATGGTTGGAAATAACTATTTGATAAAACAGGGCCTGGCTGAGGCCATAAAGTACGGGGTGATAAAAGATAAAGAATTCTTTTGTTTTCTTAAGAAAAACTCTCAAAAAATCTTAAAACTAGACTCA
>JAUVUO010000141.1 GCA_030601015.1 Candidatus Omnitrophota bacterium
AGCTCCGGTCAAAGATCCGGCATCCGAACTTATTCATTTTAAAAAGGGGAAAGATACATATGGACTTCCCCGTTGGATAGGGAACGTCCTTGGGGTTATTGGGGTCAGAAGTGCGGATTATATTAATTATGACTTGTTTGATTCCCAAGGCATTCCTCCTTTGGTGATTATGATATCAGGAGGAATATTAACTCAAGACAGTATGGATACTATTGAGGGTCTATTAAGACAAGCAAAAGGGTACCAAAACTTTAATAGGATTCTTTTATTAGAAGCTCAAGCAGAAGGAGGAGTTGATGATAAGTTAGTTCCGAGAGTAGATTTGAAGCCCCTTAATGAAGCGAGGGCTGAAGATGCCATGTTCCAAAAATATATAGCATCGACAGAAGAGAAACTTCGTATGGATTTCCGGCTTCCGATGATCTACGTGGGCCGATCAAGTGATTATAATCGGGCAGTAATAGAGCATTCCCGTATAATTGCAGAAGAGCAGGTATTTGAGCCAGAACGAAATATTGAAGATGAGATCTATAATAATACTATAATGACCGAACTTGATAGTAAATACTGGGCGTTTAAATCAGGCGGGCCCCCTTTAGTTACAGGGGAAGGATTAATGAGAGGATTTGATTCCGTATCTAAGGCCGGAATACTTACGATCAATCAATCTTTAGAGATCGCAAATAGAGCATTGGGTTTAGACTTTGAAGAAATTGATGATGAGTGGGCAAATTATCCACTGTCAATTATAGAAAGACTTCTCGACAGGGGCTTTTTTGCAGATCTGCAACAACTTATAGATGTCCTCGAAGGCAATGCCTCGGCCACCAATAACCCAACTGTTTTATTAGAAGGTCCCGCCACGGGAGATACTGATGATTTGAATACTGATATAAATAAAGCTCTAAATTCAATTTTAAACAAAGCAAAAGATCAGCTTCTATCTAATAAAATAAGATCTGAAAATAGTAAAAATAAAGCTGAAGTAGAACTTGAAGAGTAATACTGTAAAGCTTTAAAATTATTATAGAATAAAATGAACACGTGTTCCTTTTATGATAAAAGAACAATTAGTTATAATACTACGAGAGCAAGGATACGATATTATAACTGCGTGTGAGGTAGTATCTGAGTTTATCAAAACAACTTTATCTAAATTAAAACCAGGGAAATATATTTTTTATATAGGGAAAGAAAAAGTAATTATTAAAAAGCAATAATTGTATTGACATTATACCTTATATCTGCTATAAAGAGACTTATGTAAAAACTGAATAAACTCGATTAAATATTTCTGTAATGTTAAAAAGTGTGAAATACCCCCAAGGAATCGAATAGTAGTAATGCTATTTGACGGTTTATTCAGGCCGTACATAAATTCCTTGGGGGTATTTTGTTTTAAGAAGATAAAATGACTACATTAAATATTTCCGAAAAATTCTTAATAATAATATTTATATTATGTTTTATATTATTATTAGCGAATGGATATTTCCTCTTTAAGGAAGTAAAAAAAAGAACGGGGGTTTTAAAAATGAAAAGTGCTATAATAAGAGTGGTTGGATTTAAAGAAAAAGATTCGAGAGGGAATAATTTTTGGCATGCGGATGAATTAATATTTGTTCCTATTTATGCCCACCGAGCTATAATAATTACTATACTTAATTCTTCTTTAAAACCGGAAATGTCTTTTAGGGAGATAGTAAACGAAGTATTATATCTTGATAGAGCACAATTAGTTACTTGTTGGAATTCTCCAGAAGACAAAGAATTCGCTAATGTAAAATATCAATATACCATACAAAAAGACAATCAAAATATATGGATTACAGGGGCGGAGGTATTTTACAATAAAAAAATAAATGTAGAAAAGGAAGAAATTGGATAATCTTAATTAACTTAAAACTAAGATACTAATTTGGAGATTTAAAATGAAAAAAGATGACAGATTAATGGATGCGATTAATTGCAGTCCAACAGAAAAATTTACGCAGATACCGAATGATCTTTTACGAAATCCCGACCTCTCAGGTAAAGCGAAAGCTATACTATGTATTCTACTCTCTAATAAGCACGGGTGGCGGTCTTATATAATTATTTTACAAAAAATGATGCGGGAAGGAAGGGATGCAATAAGATCAGGAATAAGAGAATTAGAAAAAAATGATTATTTAAGGCGAATTAGATATCGGGATGCGGAAACAAAACAGTATGTTGGAATGTTTTGGGCATATGCTAATGCCAAGGGTCAATTTAATGTAGAAAACCATATGAATATCCTGAAAAATAAAGGACTTGAAGTCGTAAAGCCACGCCCTGAAAACCCGCCATTGGGAAAGTCGGCGGCGGAAAACTCCGCACTAAAAAGACTAAGTAATAAAAAGACTAAAAAAAAGAATATTAATAAAAGAGAGTGTGAGAGCGAAAAAAATCTTTCTTATAGAAAAATCTCTCTTATAGAAAAAGAAAAAACTTTCCTGCAAAAATTCTCTGCCGATAATAAATCGCGTATTTTAACAGAAAAAATATTAGATATTTTAAATACAAATAATAAAATGCAATATACACAATCGGAGATAAGAGATCATCTCAGTTTTATAAGAGTAGCAAAGAGATATGGAGGCCATATCCTTATTAATGGTCTTGGCCTGGGGGTGGCTTTAACTGAAATCCTAAAAAGTGAGAATATAAAAAATATTACGGTTATTGAGAAATCTAAAGATGTCATAAACTTAGTAGCTCCTTCTTTTCAGTACGATAAAAGAGTTAATATTATCAATGCAGATGCGTTTACACGGAAACCCCCAAAAGGAATAAGATATACGGCAGTCTGGCATGACATCTGGGATAATATCGGCGGCGATAATTTACCGGAAATGACAAAGCTTCATAGAAAATACGGTAAGCGTACGGATTGGCAAGGATCTTGGGCAAAAGAGCTTTGTAAAAGACATTAATTTTGTTTTAGGGAGAATAAAATAATGATTTATGAAAAAACAAATGAAGCATTACGATCTGTGGAAAAATTAAACCAAGAAGTTTATGAATATTTTGAAAGATACGGACTATCTTTTCCTCTTTTTGAACTCAAAACAGATGGGTTTTCTATTATAATAAATTTTATGGGGCAACATCGGCTGTGGTCATCTGATGAAGATGAAAGAGAGTATATAAATGAGGAAGCCGATGAATATGAACCGCTTGAACAGTATTTAAGAAGAGAAGCCCAAGAAATAATAAATCAAATTAGTGGTATGGAGTTATGAAAACACAAAAGCCAAAAAAATATTATGCCTTTACTCCAGGAGGTACTTTATGTCTTGAAACTGGAGCATATACAAAACAAGGATGCATACAAAAATTATTAAACGAAACTGCACATATGCCATATAAAAACTTTGAAGAAATGGAAAAAAGAGGATACGAGATCGAACTATTGGATAATCTTAACTAAGATACTAATTAGGAGATTAGAGTTATGACAAAAAACTTTACGGAAGAACAGGCTTTGGCACAATATTCCAGTGAATCCTATTTCGTTTTAAATAAAAATCTTTTACGGACATTTGGACCAACTAAAGCAATATTCCTGACAAATCTAATAGATAAATTTTTATATTTTAAACAAAAAGGAGAAGCTAAAGACGGCTGGTTCTTTCAGATACACGGGCATCAGATGAAGCAGACGGGTATTTCTGAGTACGGGCTCCGAAAATGTAAAAGCTTTTTTAAAATAGCCGGTATTTTGGCTACAGAAAAAAGAGGCGTACCTGCGAAAGAATGGTATAAATTGTATATACATGAAATACAAAGTTTCGTAGGTCAAGACCTAACGAAAACGATAGGTCAAGGAGTAACGAAAACGATAGGTCAAGACCCTGCGAAATCGGCAGGTCTATATAAGAATAACAAAGATAAGAATAACAAAATTAATAAAAAAGAGTGTGAGAGCGAAAAAAATCTTTCTTATAAAAAACCCTCTCATATAAAAAAAGAAAAAAAATTCCCGCAAAACTTTTTTGTTCATAAGTCATCCCGTCTTTTAACAGAAAAAATTTTAGGTATTTTAAATACAAATAATAAAATACAATACTCTCAATCGGAGATAAAAGAATTTTATATTTCTATTGAAAATTTACGTTGCGTTAAAAAAGTTTCTTCCGCTCGTATTAATACCGCATTGGATTGGTATTCCAATCATGTTAAAGAAAGATTCACCCCTGCTATACATAACGGCCAAGATTTCTATAATAAATTCACAAATATAGAAGATGCTATGGTTAGATATAATTTAAGATTAGATAATAAAAAAAATAAAGCTTCTCTTAAAAACAGAAAGCCTATTATTCCTAAATCCTAATTTGCTTTAATGCTAAACTATAAATTCCCTATAAAACAGACAGCATTGTATCAAATAAGCAGACTTTTTGTCTTTTACATATCCTAATATACCTTCTCTAAATAAGTCTTCTTAAATAGCTTTATATTTTATTTGTTGACTTTTGTTTTTAGCTATGTTATAAGTTTATTTCAGATGCACACGTGTTCAAA